>JBLHJD010000033.1:0-19234 GCA_047618705.1 Luteibaculaceae bacterium | reverse complement strand
TATGCGTCACCAAATCACCATCCGCCTGTACATCGAGTTCTAGCAACCCTTCTATCTGATAAAAAAACTCCGACGTTTCGTTAACGTGGAAGTCGGAGCGATCATTGGGACCACCTACCATCATTACAATAAGGTGTTCATCCTTAAAAACACACTTATTTCCAACGGGAGGTTTCAGCAAATGCCTATTGTCCTCAATCCAGCTATTTAAATCGAAAGGAATCATGGGCTATTTCTCCAAAAGTTTAAATCCTTGACCATGGACATTGATAATTTCTAGGTTACCATCCTCTTTTAGGTGCTTTCTGAGTTTGGTCACATACACGTCCATACTTCTACCGTTATAATAGGTGGCATTTCCCCAAATTAACTTCAGGGCTTCGTCTCTATCTAGCACCTTGTTCTTTAGCTCCACAAGCAACTTCAATAACTCCGCTTCTTTGGTGGTTAGTTTTTTGGATTCGCCCTGAAACTCCAGCGCTCTGTTCTGAAAATCGAAAGAATACTTACCGACCTGTACTGGCTCATTAAAGGTCACTGAAACACCTCCAGAAACTCGGTGATAAATGGCTTTAATTCGCGCAACCAATTCCTCCATTTCAAAGGGTTTGTTCACATAATCATCTCCACCTACTTCAAATCCCTTCAGAATATCCTCGGATTGGGACCTGGCTGTTAAAAAAATGATGGGTGTTTTGATTTTACGTTCCCGCATTTTTTGAGCGGCAGTAAAACCATCCATAACTGGCATCATCACATCCATAACAATTAAATCTACTGGAGTAGCATCCAAATGTTCTAAGGCCAGTTTTCCATTTACAACCAAGGAAACTTCCCAGCCATTCATTTTTAGAAAATCGGAAATCAACATCCCTAAATTTGGATCGTCCTCAACTAATAAAATATTCATCCTCTGCCTTTTTAAAACTCAAACAAAAACTACTTCCAATACCAGAAGAGTAAACTAATTCCACCTTGCCTCCGTGTTCTTCCATAATACGGCGGGTATAAAACAAGCCTATACCAAACCCTTTAACATCGTGGGTATTTCCCATTCCTACCCGATACAAGTTATCGAATATCCGGTTGTGTTCTTCTTTCTTTATTCCTTTTCCGTTATCCCCAACAGAAATAAAAACATCTCCATCTAGGGCCTCGAAATTCACCTGGACAACAGGAGGCGATCCGCCATACTTAATGGCATTATCCACCAAATTAGACACGGCATTACTGATGTGCAGGAAGTCACCAAAAAACGACCCTTCCCAAGTACCCAAGAAACGCAATTCACCTCCACGATCCCCAACAATAAGCACAAATTTTTCCTCAAGAGCTTCCCGTAAACCTTCCCATTGAAAAGTATTCTTGTGCAACTCAAAACCTCCATTTTCTAACTGCGCGGAATTTAAAACCTCATCCACCAAATGGGTTAGACGTTTTCCTTCCGCTCCGATCATGCGCAAATACTTTTTTGACATTTCTTCCGGGATGTTGAGAGCTGGGTTCACCAAAGCCTCTGCAGCCAATCGGATTGTGCTAATTGGGGTTTTTAGTTCATGGGTCATGTTGTTAATAAAATCGGACTTCACTTCACTAAGCCTTTTTTGAGTATATATGGTTCTTAGGGCGGAATAAAAAACAAAAACTAAAACCGCAACTAAACCAATAGACAGGAGAAATTGCGGCCACATGGTTAAATATACTTCTCTTCTGAGTTTCGGGAATGCTACCTCCAGTATTCCCCGGTAATCACCCAAGTACCGAGACTTTAAAATAGGGATCTGAATTTTCTCTACACCATTAAGGTCAAAATCAAAATCCACGGAAGCCATTTTTAAGTTCCCATTTCTGTCCATGGCCCGAAACTCAAAACTTGGTTGCACACCATTTTCCTTAAACGAGCTCTTAATTAAGCTATCCATAATTTCTGGCGAGATTAGTTGCCACCTATCTGGACGTCCCCCGCGGGATAATTCAAGCAAAAAATCATTGATTGCTCCTTCGGATAAATCAATATCCCAGGAAAGAAGCTCATCAAACAAAGGGTGGTTTTCTTCCGCTTCCACATGTTGCTCAATCCGAATGGCGACTTGCCCTCCACCCGGGGTAGAATAAACCGTATCGCTGACCGTTCCTGAACGCCTGATTTTTTTCCTAAATACCATCCCCAACTGCAGTTGATCAATCTGACCTCCCACCTTAGCCAAAGACTGAGTAACTGCTCTCCGGTATTCTTGGTCGCGGATGGCATAATTTTGTTGAATCCAATACACCTGCAACGCCAACAAACCAACTAATGCTCCTATGAGCAAAATGGTTATCCACTTCAACTTATCCATACTCAAATGTAAAAAGGGCAGCTGTGTAATCATAGCTATTAACATAATTTATGACTACATTGGAGGAAACGGTTACTCTATGCAAAAGCACTTAATAATTACGCTTTTTGTACTTTCATTTTCCGCCTTGTTCGCCCAAGATTACTACCTGGTTTTGGATAAGCACGATGGAATGAAACGAACCAAAATGCACATCGGACAACCATTGGAATTGGAACTCAATGACGGTCTTATTATACATGGGCCCTTGGAATTTGTGACCCCCACTCAAATTGGCGTGGCGGGAATAACTCTTTTCCCGGACTCCATAAAAACCCTTATCAAGCCTGGGCTTAAACCTTTTACCAAATCCCTAAAAACATCCGCCATTGTTTCCATTCCAACCATGATGGGATTCGAAACCTTACACAACTTGGCTAACACAGGAAACAGGCCATTAATTAGTAAAGCTACTTTGCGATTATCCGCCATATTTGCCGGATTGGGACTTATGGATTTTGTTGTTCCTAAACGAAAAATCCCATTAAAGAAAAAATGGAAATTGCGCATTCTTGATTTAAAACCCGCACCATGAAAAAGGCTTTACTCATATTTATTGGAACCATATTAGTTCTCGTTTTTGGTTTGATTAGCACTGGGCACGGATACTTACTCAAAGGCATCCAGCACACCTATCTAAAAGGGAAAACATCACCTGGCATTTACGACCTGGCCATTTTCCAAAAAGATACTTTGCTTGCGTCGAGTTCACCTAGGAGTTACACCAAAAGCCTATCCAGTTTACTTCCTGCCGACAAGGACACTTTGGAAGCTGGGCAAACCGTTGCCTTTTTAATTATTGAAGGGGACTCCATAATTGTAGAGGAGTATTTTGGGAAGCACACTGCCACCACCGTTTCGAACTCATTTAGCATGGCGAAATCAATTGTGTCCCTGCTCATTTATATGGAAATGGAGCGCGATGCTTCATTTGGAGTTAACCAATCTGTGGACCAATTACTCGATTTTAACAACCCTGGTTTCCAAGACGTAAGTGTAGAAGATTTACTGACCATGTCGGCGCCTGTGAAATGGATAGAAAGTGGGAAAAATCCATTTTCCCATAATGCCAGAGCTTACTACGGCGACGATTTGGAAAAAATCATTTTGAATTTGGAAAAAAGCGATGATCCATATGCCTTTGAATACAAGAGTGGCAACTCACAGATTCTTTCCTTAATTCTAGAAAAAAAGCGGCAAGAAAAAATTACGGACATTGTCCACCAGCAATTGTGGGAGCCATTGGGAATGAGTAATAATGCCTACTGGAGTACGGATGAAAAAGGGACGGCCAAAGCCTTTTGTTGTTTTTACGCTACAGCCCAAGATTTCGCTAAATTCGGAAGTCTCCTTCTTGATTCTGGAAGGGTAGACACCAACCAGATTATTGCTAAAAAATCCCTGCAGGAAATGTTAAGTGTGGGTATAAACCACGGCCGGGACACTGCATGCTACACCCACCATTGGTGGACAGAACAATACGAAGGGGAAACGGTACACTATATGCGTGGAATAAAAGGGCAATATGTATTAGTTTTGCCGGAGAAAAATCGGGTTATCGTTCGTTTAGGCCACCACAGAAAAGCAAAAAATGACCGACTTCACCCAATGGACCTGTATGATTATTTAGAAATTTCAAAGCACTATTAAATGTTAAAAGACATTGAGGTTGAACAAGTAAATAACGTTGGCATTGCGGTGGTTCGGGAAAAAAGTGAGGAAGGCGAAACCATTTACAATGTATACCTCATCAATAAAAAAGACCATCCCATTGAGGGTGTATTAGTTTCCTCTAAAGGGTATGGTGAAATTAACGGTGAAAAAAGAAGCACGTCGGTGCTGCGCCACTTCTTGGAAACGGTTGACAAAAAATCTTTTAAGCTTATTGAACCTATTGTAGAGGATGTGTTTAATCTAACCAACGAATACTGGATAAGCTTTTACGAGGATAAAAAGTTATTGGACAAGAAGTTTCGCATAGTTCCAGAAACCATTCGGGAAGACAATTTCATTGAAATTCCGTTCATAGAAAAGCCGGGTGTATTAATCATTTAAGTGTGGGAAAAATAGTACAGTGCTCCAATTTAAACATCCGAACTACTGATAAATATTTGGTGAAAGACCTTAGTTTTCATCTTAACAAGGGTGAAATACTGGGGTTTATTGGGGCCTCTGGATCGGGGAAAACCCTTTCGGCGCTTAGTGTCATTCAACTATTACCCCCCAGCTTATTGGTTTCTGCTAGCGAATACACACTAGGTTCAGCGCCTTCCATAAATTTAAGGGAGCCACAAGCGGATAAAATACGAGGAAAGCGAGTGGCCATGGTTTTTCAGGAGCCCATGGCGACCTTTAATCCCACCCAAAAGTTGGGTCCACAGATTCTTGAAAATTCAGGGAAAGCTATGTCAGACTTACTTCCCTTAATGATCAAATTGCAAGTTGAGAATCCCGAGCGTATTCTGGCGGCTTATCCGCATGAAATTTCTGGTGGACAACTTCAACGGGCGTCATTAGCGATGGCTTTGATTCGGGATCCCGAAGTACTTATTGCTGATGAACCAACCACAGCTCTAGACCCCAAATCCAGTCAAGAATTCCTCAATCTTCTGCGGTCAATTACGCAAGAATTTGGTTTATCCTGCCTTTTTATTAGTCACGACATCAGTTCAGTTCGGGAAATTTGCGATCGACTTCTGGTTTTGGATGGTGGCCAACTGGTGGAGGAAGGGACCACGTCTCAAATATTGGATTATCCCCAAGAGTTGTATACCCAAACGCTCATTTATAGTGAACCAACTTTTGGGCACTACCCCCAGGAATTAGCCAAAGTGGGGTCGGCGAATGCGGTTTCCAGAGTTGGAACTCAGGTGATTTTGTCTGTAGCTGATCTCCGTAAGTCTTTTGACCGGCCTGTGCTTCAAGGAATCAGCTTTCAACTTCACGATTCAGAAACGCTTGGCATTGCTGGAAAGTCTGGTAGTGGGAAATCCACCCTGTCCAAAATTTTAATGGGCATCTTAAAATCCGATGGTGGTACTATTTCCAAGTTTAATATTAAACCACAGGAAATCCAAATCGTTTTCCAGGATCCCTACAGTGTTTTAAACCCCAAAAGGACCATAGCAAACATTTTAGGTGATGTAGCTAAAAAATATGGTCAAGATCCAATCACAGGGGTGTCAAACATCTTAGCTGAAGTTGGTTTGGCTGAGGGAGATCGATTCAAAAAGCCCCGGGAATTTTCTGGAGGACAAAGGCAACGTATCAATATAGCTAGAGCGCTTTTAACCAATCCTAAAATCTTGATTTTGGATGAGTCGGTAGCCGCCTTGGATGTGTTTATCCAGGCACAAATATTAAATCTACTGAACCGCATTAAGGAGCGCCGTGCATTGAGCTACATATTTATTAGCCACGACCCTAAGGTCTTGGATTTTTTCTGTGACCGTTTACTGCTATTGGAGGATGGCAAGATTGTGTACGAAGCAAAAAAAGGGGCTTGGCATACTGATATGCACAACCCCCATCTCAAAAAGTTCCTGAATAATTAATTCAAATTCATTTCTGGAATATCCCCTTCAATAATTAGGGTTCCTTCCGTTTTGGATTGAATTTCCGCCACGGTTACTCCTGGTGCCCGTTCCAATAATTTAAATCCTTTATTGGGGATCACTTCCAGCACCGCCAAATCGGTAACAATTTTCTTTACACATCCTACACCAGTAAGGGGTAGAGAGCAGGCTTTTAGCACCTTCGACTCTCCTTTTTTATTGGCGTGAATCATGGCAACAATAATGTTCTCTGCTGACGCGACTAAATCCATAGCTCCTCCCATTCCTTTAACCATTTTTCCAGGAATTTTCCAGTTGGCGATATCTCCTGTTTCGGAGACTTCCATTGCACCTAGAACAGTTAACTGAACGTGTTGACCCCGGATCATGGCAAAGCTAGTGGCTGAGTCGAAAAAAGCAGCTCCAGGCATGGTTGTAATCGTTTGTTTACCCGCGTTTATGAGATCGGCATCTTCATCTCCCTCAAACGGAAAAGGGCCCATTCCTAGCACGCCATTTTCACTTTGAAATTCGACATTCATTCCGTCTGGCACATAGTTAGCGACCAAGGTTGGTATACCAATACCCAGGTTTACATAATACCCATCCACCAACTCCTGTGCAATACGTTTTGCAATTCCTATTTTATCTAAAGCCATGGGTTTATGATTTTGTCCTTACAGTGCGTTGTTCAATTCTTTTTTCGTACCGATCTCCTTGGATAATGCGTTGAACAAAAATCCCTGGTGTATGAATTTCATTTGGATTTAACTCACCTGCTGGCACAAGTTCTTCTACTTCTGCAACGGTGATTTTACCAGCCATGGCCATCATTGGGTTAAAGTTGCGGGCGGTGGCTTTAAAAACCAAGTTCCCTTGCGTATCCCCTTTCCACGCTTTCACCAAGGAAAAATCCGATTTTAACCAGCTTTCCAAAATGTACTTCTTTCCTTCAAATTCGCGAACTTCCTTCCCTTCACCAACCTCGGTTCCGTACCCTGCTGGAGTATAAAAGGCTGGAATTCCGGCACCACCTGCACGGCAACGTTCTGCAAGGGATCCTTGCGGGATTAAATCAACCTCTAACTCTCCGGATAACATTTGGCGCTCAAATTCGGCGTTTTCTCCAACGTAGGAGGAAATCATTTTTTTGATCTGACGATTTTGAAGCAACAAGCCCAATCCAAAGTCATCGACTCCAGCATTGTTTGATATACAGGTTAGTCCCATCACTTTTCTTCGGACCAGCTCCTGGATTAAATTTTCCGGAATACCACAAAGACCAAAACCACCAACCATAAGCGTCATGTTATCCGCTATACCGTCAAGTGCTTCTTCTATGCTATGTACTACTTTATTTATCATACTATCCTCCAAAATTGGGCACTCCATATCGGTTTTGCCCTACTTTATTATCACAATCCAACTCTTTCTCAATGCCTTCATATGGCGGCTCAAAATCACCGGTTGAAAGCCCGATTTTTGGATCTCCCAAAGCCTTTTTCATGAAATAACCCCAAATTGGTAAAGCCATATTGGCTCCTTGCCCATAATACGTGTTTGAGAAACGAACACTTCGGTCTTCACCCCCTACCCAAACTCCGCAAACTAAGTCTGGGGTTAAACCCATAAACCAACCATCCGAGTTGTTCTGGGTAGTTCCTGTTTTCCCTGCAATTGGGTTTTTAAATCCGGCGTACTCGGCACCACCTCTTAGGCGAATTCCGGTTCCATTATCAACCACCTCCTTCATCATATCGAGCATTATGTAGGCGGTCCGTTCATCCAAAGCTTCATGTGTTTTTGGCAGAACGTCAAAAATAGAGTTTCCGTTATTATCTTCTATTCGAGTTATTATAATGGGTTTAATGTGTACTCCTTTATTCACAAAAGTGGCATTGGCCGACACCATTTCTAGCAAGCTAACATCCGCAACACCTAAACACAAAGAAGGGACCGCATCCATAGGAGAGGTAATACCCAAATCGCGAGCCAATTTCATTACCGCCTGGGGTCCAAACTGTTTCATGAGAAAGGCAGTAATTGAATTCACTGAACCTGCCAGACCCTGTTTAAGGGTTAGGATTCCCTCATATTTATCATTGGAGTTTTTCGGGCACCATCTTTCCTGGCCAATTGGCATATCAAAGCAATACTTTGAGTTGGGCACCTTGGAACAAGGGTCCTTTCCTTCCCGAATTGCCGTGGCATAAATAATGGGTTTAAAGGTAGATCCAACTTGGTTGGTTCCTTGAGACACATGGTCGAATTTAAAGTGTTTGTAATCTGGACCACCTACCCATGCCTTCACAAAGCCTGTTTTCGGGTCAATGGCCGTCAAACCGGCCCGTAAAAACCGCTTGTAATATAATATAGAGTCTATGGGTGATAGAATAGTGTCGATTTCTCCATTCCAAGAAAATACCCGCATTGGGCCTGGTTTATTAAAAATAATCCCCAAACTATCCTCCTTAAATCTCTCTACTTCTTTGTCCGTAAACCGTTCTCGTCTATCGCGAATAAGGTCCTGATATCTTTCAGATCTATTGATTGCGATTTGTACAATTACATTCCGTTCCCGTTCAGAAATTTTATCATCAAAAGGAATATTCTTTTTACTTATCCCTTTTCGCTTGGCTAATTCGCTTTCAAACTGGGGCTGCAAATTTTTCTTTAAGTGAGTAACAAGCGCTTCTTCTGCATACTCCTGCAATCGGCTATCTATGGAGGTGTAAACCTTTAAGCCATCCTTATAAATATTAAACGGAGATCCGTCCGCTTTCGCTATTAAATACTCCCCTGTAATGGAGTCTTTTTCGCTAAGCAAGGTTTTTAATTTACCTCTGAGAATTTCCCGGAAATACGGTGCTGGGCCGGCTAAGTGGGAAACGCGTTTAAAGTTTAGTCCCAACGGAAGGACCCGCAAGGAATCGTATTCCACTTGAGTTAGGAAACTGTTCCGTACCATTTGCTTTAGAACTACTTCCCTTCTTTTTATAGCCCTTTCTTCTCTGCGCACGGGGTTATAATAATTGGGGTTTTTAGCCATACCAACTAACAGCGCTGCTTCCTCTACCTTTAAAGAGTCTGGGGTTTTATTAAAGTATATTCCCGCTGCAGATTTTATTCCAACGGCATTATAAATAAAATCGAGTTTGTTGAGATACATGGTAATGATCTCCGATTTGGTGTACTGTTTTTCCAATCGTGCAGCAATAATCCATTCTTGGAATTTCTGAAAAACACGGCTCCAAATACCACTGGGCTTTTCCGAAAAAAGCATTTTCGCCAATTGCTGAGTCAGAGTACTTCCTCCTCCTTGGCTCATATTTGCTGTCGCCACGCCTTTAGCCACACGCATTAAGGCGCGCAAATCTATCCCCGAATGCTTGTAAAAACGTTCATCCTCAGTTGCTACTAATGCATTTACAACAAAGGGGGATAATTCGGTGAAATTGACATTGGTTCTGTTTTCCTGAAAATAGGTGCCCAAAATTTTTCCGTCGTTGGAAAACACTTCAGTAGCAAGATTGTTTTTTGGATCTTCCAGGTCTTTAGTTGTAGGAAGATTGCTATTGGCCGCCAGCAGAAGCATAAACGAAATCCCCAACACGGGACCCAGGATACTAAGCCAAATTAGAGAAACAAGTGTAGGTTTTAACCATGGTCGATTCATGCTGCGAAATTATTTCAATTTTCCTGGTAATCCTTTATAAACCCCGAACAAATAAAAGACTGTCCAAGTTCTGAAAACTGGGGAACAAATTCCCGTTCTCCAAGTGTCGAAATACTAACACATTATCTGGGTCAAAATTGTTTACATAGGGAGGAATATATCCGGCTTGCAAAACGGAATTATTAACTCCTTGACCCAAAAAGGTAATTCCATTCGCATCCTGGAAACGGAATGATTTGGCGTTCATCCCAAAATCTCCACACACCCACCATACTTTTACTCCTCGTTTTACTATGGCCTTAAGGTAAGGATAAATAAACTTCGGGAAGGTCAATTTAGCTTCTGATGAAAACGAATAATTGGGGATGTGTACGTTGGAAGGTATTGTTCTAGATTCCAATTCGGGTATTTCCTGAAAAATGGTGTGGTGAGCAAAAACAATGAGGTGATCGCTTGTGGTAATGGTATCAAATACATTTTTAATGAACTCAACCTGACGTCTTTCCAATTCAACATCTCCGACTAGTTCTGGGACTTGAAGGTTATTGGTGTTGGTATTCAAAAATACTTTGGTTATACCATGGCTATTGTGCGAATGATAGGAATTTCTACCTAAATAATTTTCAATAATCCGAGGATCTCCGTTTCTAATGTCGTGATTCCCCAGGCACCAATGCACTCTATTTGTGTCAGAAATACCAAAAACGCTATCCACATAATACATGGTTTCCGCTTTCTCTGTAGTCCTTACGCACACATCTCCTCCCAACCACAACTCATCGTAGTCCCTTGTATTCAAACGGATCAACCTTGGGTCTATTCGATCCTTAGTATCAGCTGCCCAATCGTAGGGGTGGCCCAAAAAAACATATTGCCTGACAGAAATATCTTCTGAAACCCTGATTTCCTTATTTTCGCAGCTAACCAATGTTACCAAGGTTAAAATCAAAGTAACCCAACTATGACGACCAAATATTCCCTTATCCATTTTTTCGCAATATCCCTGATTCTGCTTGGGGCATGTTCTACCCCTACTGCAGTAAAAACGGATGAAGTTAAAAAAATTATCCGGTATGGTGGCGACGGGCCTTCCTCCAAAAAAATATTGGATCTTTTCGGTGCTGAAAAAACGGTGATTTATGACTATTCTAAAGGGGAAAAGAATGCCGATTTTGGTCAGCACTTGGGGCCTAAAAAAATGGGGCCTAAAAATCAATTTGCCGGAACCATAGAACTTGAGGTTAGCCCAAATATGCAGGTTTTAGTTTATTCTTTTTGGAAAAAAACCGAGACAGGAAAGGTGACTGCTGTGGTCTCCAATGCCCGCTCATCTGAAAAATATTACCGATCCAATTCCATAATCCAAGAAAGGGATAGTGCTGGTTGGGAGCGGGTACAGATCGTGGTTCATCCTTTTGAAGATTTATATGGTGAACCTTTACGAATTTACGCTTACTGTTCAGAGGGTGAATCTGAAATAGACGACTTCCAGTTTGAGGTGTACTATGCTGAAGAAAAACCTTTTGCCGGCTTGGATACTTTGTATTTTGACTTTTCCGAGAAGGAATGGAAAAAAATCAAAAAAATCAGAAAGAAAGCGCTCAAAAAAGGTATGTTAACCTCCGACCTTAATAAATATATTAAAGGTGAATTTAGGGAAGGATCCAAAGGAAAAAAGAAGAAAATTGAAGCCAGGCTTAAAGGGGATTGGCCGGATCACTGGAAAGACAAACAATGGAGCTTACGGGTTAAAATTAAGGGAGACGATACTTACAATGGAACTGAGGTCTTTAACATTCAAAGTCCAGAAACCAGAGGATTCTTAGGAGAGTATCTAATTCACAAAATGGCTGAAAAGGAAGGGATTCTCACCACCAATTACGACTTTGTGAATGTATACATCAATGGTGAATTTAATGGGGTTTATGCTTTTGAAGAACACTTTAGGAAAGAATTAGTAGAAAGGCAAGAGCGCAGAGAAGGCCCTATTTTCAAATGGAATGAATCCTATTTCTGGGAACGAATTGGACCCGAACATGGGGATTACAATTTCCATTCTTATTCAATGGTAGCTCCTATTGAACCTTTTGGAATGAAAAAAATAGCCAAGAATAAAACCCAGAAAAAACTCTTTATCCAAGGACGTAATAGTTTGGTGGGTTTCCTGGAAGGGAGTGTTGCTCCATCTACTCTATTTGACTTGGGGTACATGGCCAGCTGGTTTGCTTTGTTCGATGTTTCCAGTTCGACTCACGGAAAGGCTTGGCACAACATTCGGTTCTACAGTAATCCAGTAAATGCCAAACTGGAACTCATTTTCTATGACTGCTACACGGAGTTTCAGCCAAAATTAGACTTAGAATATTCAATCGAAAACGACTTTAATAAGGAGGTCCATTATGACTCTCACCACTTAGGTCAGTTATTCGAGTCCCAAAAATTCCGGAAATTATACTTGAGAAAACTTAGTGAATTAAGTAATCCAGAATATTTGGATTTGTTTTACGCTGAGTTAGATTCCAATTTGAAGGTTCGGCAACGCGCTTTGGAATCTTGGTTTAAAACAGCCAATTTAAATGGCGACATCCTGCGAAAACGAAGCCAGAATACTCTCCAAAAACTGGCCATTGAGGGGGATATTTGGGAGAAAACAAATGGGAAATTAAACAGGAAAAAAGAATCCTTGGACAAATTGGTTCCATCGGAATTATTGGTGCAGGCTTTCCGGGATGGTAAAACAGTTTCGGTACTCAACTTTAATCCAGAATTGCAATTGCTTGGGCACTCAAAAAAAGGGAAGAAAAAATCCATTAAAAAACTGAAACAAACCTTGAGGAGAAGTACCGGAAATTATGATGAAATAACCATAATCGGGGTTTCCGAGAAGAGCAATTATCTTCATTTCTCCTTGGACAATACCGATTTTAAAATAGCAATTAACCCCTTCCCAGCACCGAAATCCAAGATGGCTACTCCAACAAAAAAAAGTAATAAAAAGGAAAATTTCACTTTTTCAGAGGATCAAACCATCCATCATCTATTGATCGTTGACGGATTTACCACATTTAAAAGCTGCACATTAAAGCTCAAGGAAGGTGGAGGTATCTTGGTCCGAGGTAATGTTGGTATGGAGAATGTGTTGGTTTTAGGATCCAAAGGAAATTATGGGTTTACGGTTCTGGCAGAAGGAGACACGAATACCATTGCTAACACTCGCTTTGAAGGCTTGGAAAACCCTCGATTTGACGATTGGAGTTTAACCGGTGCTGTAACTTTATATCGGGGGTTTTCGAACATCACTAACACCCAGTTCTTGAACAATCAATCGGAAGATGCCTTAAATATCTTTAACGGGACTTTTAACATGCATAAGTGCTCCATTGACGGAACCTATGCCGATGCCTTTGACGGAGATTTTGTAACTGGAACTATTTCTGATTCTCGGTTTTCCAATACTGGAAATGACGCCATTGATTTTTCGGGAAGCAGAATTAAGGTGATAAGAACTGTTTTTAGCAAAATTAGCGACAAGGCTATTAGTGGAGGAGAACGCAGTTATATTGAAGCTGAAAAATGCAAAATTGACTCAGCCAACTTTGCCATTGCAAGCAAGGACAAGAGTGTTGTAATAGCGCGTGAAATAAGAATAAGCAATAGTAAAGTTGGATTGGCTGTTTACTGTAAAAAGCCGGAAATTGGAGTTGGTAGTATGACCGCCTCCGACATCACCTTTATTGGTGTAGATCAGAATACTTTACTGGACAAGGGATCTACTTTAACCTTGGAAAACAAAACAACTATTGGAACCGAAGTTTTGGATATCGATAAGATCTACGAACCTTTTAAATACCAAAGGAAAAACTAACGCAGGGGAATAATTTCAAAACCTATTTCAGCTATTCCCGGAACAATACTGTCTCGCATACCATGGGTGATGCGGGCAGTATACCTTCCGCTGCTTGGAAACCGAATGTTCTTTTTGAATAAAAATTCGTTGCTGTACACCCCTCCCAAACCAGACCCTTTCCAACGTCCTAATCTGTCGGACAAAAGCAAAGCAATGGTGTCCGACAATTCCCGATCAGGGAAGGTGTAATCCACATATAAGAACAAATTCTTGTACGGGTAATCCTCTGTATTTCTTACAAAAACAAAAAAATCATTCCCAGCAATGGAATCTGCGACATCAAAGAAACAAACGAGGGAGTCTTGCAGGTTCCAGCTTTGACCCTCAAATTCTTTAAACTCGCTGACCAAAGGTTTCGGTCCGCAGGAAGTTAAACCGGCAATTAATACTCCAAACACCCACAATTTCCGCATTATTCCTTATTCTTTGGGCCCTTATCTCCACCTTCTGGTTTTCTCCGATTATTGGGACGCCTTCTTTTGTTAAATGGTTTTTTTTCACCTGTTGACTGCTCAGCGCCTGGAACAGCATTTCCTGTTGCCTTTGGCTTATCTGATATAGTTCTTGCTGGGCGTTTTTTAGCCTCGCCTTGGTTGGCCTTAACATCCTTCTTTTCAGGTCTGTTATCGCGAGAGCTTGTATTTGCCCCATCTGGCAAGCCTGAGTTTCTGTTTTTAGCTGGTCTTCTACCTTTTGGTTTTTTATCGAACCGAGTAAGACTGTCTTGCCCAACTACATTGTCGTAATCTGGCTCCACCTCTACCTCCACAACGTGTGCGTAGTCTTTAAAATTATCAGGAAACTTCCCTTCCTTATTCATTGCAAGGATTTCCTCAACCCGGCTTAATTGGAGAGGGATGGGTGTTGTACCATTTGAAGTTGGCACCAAATACCACACAATTCGTTTAAAAATATCTGTTTTGAAGTGGGAGGCTAACCCGTCCTTACTTTTTAAGCGGACAGATGGATCTGGAAAATCACGAATGGCTTCCATGTACATGTCCAATTCGTAATTTAAGCAACACTTTAGCTTACCGCATTGCCCCGCCAATTTCTGGGGATTCAATGAAAGCTGCTGATACCGTGCGGCAGAGGTAGAAACCGTTCTAAAATCGGTTAACCAAGTTGAACAACATAATTCCCGTCCACAAGATCCAATTCCACCTAACCTACTTGCTTCCTGGCGAGCACCAATTTGGCGCATTTCCACCCGAACCTTAAATTGCTCAGCAAGGTGTTTAATTAACTCCCTAAAATCAACTCTATCTTCAGCGGTGTAAAAGAAAACTGCCTTACTATTATCCCCTTGGTATTCCACGTCGCTGATTTTCATCACCAGATTTAACTCCCGAGAAATCTCTCTACTTCGGAGCATTGTTTCTGGTTCTCTCATACGTGCTTTTTGCCAGAGCGCAATGTCTTCGGCGGTGGCTTTACGCATGATTTTTTTCAGCTCGAACTTTTTTAATCCAGGGGCCTTTTTTTCAGATTGAATGCGCGCCAATTCTCCCTCAGCAGAAATAACACCGACATCGTACCCCGGAGAGCTTTCTACAACAACAACATCCCCAATTTGCACTTGGATGTCATGAATATTTCTATAAAAGACCTTACGGCCGCTCTTAAATCTTAGTTCACATACGTCGTACTGACCTCCCATGTCTGGGGATTGCATTCCAGCCAACCAATTAAACGTCGATAATTTGGAGCACCCATCTGTGGCACATCCTCCGTTACTTTTACAACCAGGGTGCTTATCGTCCTTTGTCCCGCTACTACAACTGCTACAGCCCATATATTTATTTCTTCAAAAGAATAATCACTTTAAATGTTAGATCGAGAAAAAGAATTTTCCCGTTGGCGTTTCGCCCTACATGCCCTATTGCTTTCTCCACTTCACTCACCATCTCGAGGGCATTTCGCTCGTTAATATAAGGAGCAAATTTAACAAGGAATACGCCCTGTTCCGTTTCTTTTTGCACTTCTTTTCCCGTATACCCCATCCAAAGGGCTTCTCTGAATACTTTTAGGGCAAACTCCAAAAACTGTTTTTGGGTTTCTCGGCCTGATTTATCAAGGGTTTCCACCCAAGTTACCAGTTCGGATACTGACTTGGCAAAACACAAACGCATCCAATGTCTGAATATTTCAAACATGGGTTGCCCTTCTTCTGTTTTTTCCCACTGTTGTTTGGCTGTTCCCCAATTCCCCTCGGCCAAAAAGGAAATATCTTTGGCTGATTTTTCGTCGGCCCCAATTTTTTTAAGCTCACTTTCGATAGTTTGTTCGGAAAGGGGTGCAAAAGAAATGCGTTGAGTACGCGAATAAATGGTCGGCAATATGCGTTCTGGATTTTCAGAAACAAAAATGAACAGCGTATTATTTGGGGGTTCCTCAATTAATTTCAAAAGTTTATTTGCCGCCGAAATATTGAGTAATTCCGGCAACCATAAAATTAAAAACTTATAGCCGCCTTCATAACTTTTTAATAAAAGCCGCTTAACAATCCGGGTGCTTTCATCCGTAGCTATTACGCCTTGTTTTCCTTCACTTTCGATGTGCCGCATCCAAGAAGACAGGGATGAATAAGCCTGGTTTGGTAGCCAATTTTTCCATTGTGCGTACAAATCTTCCGACACCCGGGTTCCTTTACTCAGCTGAATTGGAAAGGAAAAATGTAAATCTGGGTGACTTAGTTGGTCGAATTTCTTGCAGGAAGGGCAGGTTCCGCAGGCATCAGTTTCCCCTTTATTTTCACAAGCAATAAAACGGCAGTAGGCAATAGCCGCTAACAATGCTCCACTTCCAGCAGGACCTGCAAACAATTGCGCATGTGATATCCGCCCCTGTGCAACAGAGTTTATCAGTTTTTGATGGATGTGATTTTGACCTACTAAATCTTTAAAAAACATTCGGAACTGCTGTTTTTTTGATGGATATCAAAGGTAAAAATTTAAGGGCACTCCAGTTTTCTGGGTTATCTTATTTTTGCTAATATTTTTTTAAGATGAAAACGATTCAAGATATTTCCTTTTCTGGAAAACAGGCACTAATTCGGGTGGACTTTAACGTCCCTTTAAATGAGCAAAAGCAAGTAACGGATGACACCCGGATCAGGGCTGCTTTACCAACTATTCAGCACATCCTTAAAGAAGGTGGTTCTGTTGTTTTAATGTCGCACCTAGGCAGACCCCAAGGAGAAGATATGCAGTTTTCTTTGAGAACTGTTGCGGAGCACTTGCAGTCCCTTATCTCCAATTCGGTTCAATTCTGTGCGAGCTGTGTTGGGGCTGAAGCAGAAGCGGCCTCCAAGGCGCTACAGCCAGGCTCTATTCTCCTTTTAGAAAACTTGCGCTTCCACGTCCAAGAAACCACTGGAGACGCTATTTTTACTGATCAACTAGCAAAGCATGGTGATGTTTATGTAAATGACGCATTTGGAACAGCGCATAGAGCGCATGCTTCCACGGCCATTATTGCTTCTCGTTTTATTGCAAAGTGTTTTGGGTTTTTAATAGAAAATGAATTAAAAAGCATCGACTTAGCCTTAAATTCAGGAAAAAAGCCATTAACCGCGATAATTGGTGGAGCCAAAGTGAGTTCCAAAATAACCATTATGGAAACCCTTCTCGATTCAGTGGACCACATGATCGTGGGTGGAGGTATGGCCTTTACTTTTGTTCGTGCTTTGGGCGGAACTACGGGATCTTCCTTAGTAGAGGAGGACCAGATAGGTACCGCAAAAAGGATCCTCGCTGCAGCCAAAGAAAAAGGGGTGCAAATTCACTTACCTAGTGATGCCATTATAGCCGATGCATTCTCCGCTTCAGCCAATATACAAACATGCAACATCATGGATATTCCAAAAGGCTGGATGGGATTGGATATTGGACCTGAAACTATCCAGAACTACTGTTCCGTAATTCAAAAATCAGGCACCATTTTATGGAATGGACCTATGGGTGTTTTTGAATTGGAACCGTTTCAGAAAGGAACCAAGGATGTTGCCTTAAGTTTGGCAAGTGCTACTAAGAACCAAGGAACATTCACTCTGGTAGGCGGAGGAGACTCCGTAGCTGCAGTAAACTTGTTCAATTTAGCTGATCAAGTTTCCTATGTTTCCACGGGTGGAGGTGCTATGTTGGAATATTTAGAAGGAAAAGAACTTCCGGGTATTGCTGCTATAAAGTTTGGATAAGGTCCATAATCTCTTTGAATAAAGGACTCTTTTGAACCGCTGGAATAATTATTCCGGCGGTTTCTTTTATGGGCATATACAAAATGCTTGCCTCCTTAATGTGCTGGGGGAAAAAATGGAAATCCTGATCAAATCCTTCCACTAATAAAATTAAACCCGACAAAATCAGGAGCATTTTTGCTCCGCCAAAAAGGGCTCCAGCTAAGCGATTTAACCAACCCAGCATCACAACATTAACCATTTTATCTACCACCTTCCCAAGCGAGAATATACCAAAACAGACGCCTAAAAACGTTAAGGCATAACTAATTGCGGGGACAAACTGGGAATCAAGTTCGATATTGCTATTTAGCCAAGAAGCGGTTAAATCAGAGAATTTAACGGCAATATAAATACCGATGATCAGGGCTATCAGGCCTGTGGCTTCTATAATAACACCCTTTTGGAGGCCTTTTACTATCCCGTAAAGAACAGGAACGCCTAAAATGATATCCAATACCTGTACATCCATAAACTATCTTATCTAAATTTGCCCTATGGATTACGAATTTGAAAAAAAGTGGGGAACTTTCTGCAAAGCTTTAGGAGAAATGTTCGAAATGGGTGATGCCGACCTCAAAAGTGTATTGTATTTAATTGGTGTACAAGAGCTGGGTCATGGTTTTCGTGAATTCAGTAAAAAAGAAAAAATGGATCTGTACCACATTGCCACTTGCCGTGTCCTAGAGCCTTATAATTACTACACATTTTCGCATTACGACGAAGAAGGATGGCCTCATTTCGAGACAGAAAAAAAATTGCCCTTCCTCAAGGAAGAGCAACAAGAAAAATGGCTAAAACAAGCCGTTATAGAATATTTTGAACGCAATGAAATCATTCCGGTCTAATCCGAACAGTTGCTTCATTTACTTGGTGTTCTTTTACTTCAACTACGGTTTTTCCAAAATGATCTTGTTTAGATGCATCCACGTCTAAAACAGCAAATCCGGCTTGACCAGGCATGGTTAAATCGGAGTAATCAAAGGAAACTTTCCCTAGACCGTTTGTAGTTTTAGTGTCATTAAATCGCAATTCTTCTTGGGGAACCACCACGTTAGTATCGGTCCCATTACCTACCAAATGTACAAGCGCATCTGGAACTACTTTACCTGCAGTATCAATAACTGTAATTACTACAATTGTTGGTTTTTCTTTTTTACATGAACTTGTAAAAACAGAAAACGCCATTCCGAACGCTAAAACCAAACCAAAACTAACTTTCCCTATTGCCTTCATTCTCTAAAAATCAATAATCTCGCACTCAATAATTTTGTGAAAACACTGGTAGTCAGTATTACCACATCTAACAAATATACGAAATAATGTAAAACCACCCTTTCGTCAAAAACAGGATTCCCTTTTCGGGGGTTTTATCCCGCATGAATAACAGAACTCGACTATGGCTCTATTCGAACAGTTGCTTCTGTTACCTTATATTCCTTCACGTCCACGACACTCTGCCCCTTCTCTGCTCTTCGAGAG
>JBLHJD010000032.1:0-20209 GCA_047618705.1 Luteibaculaceae bacterium | reverse complement strand
AAGCATACGCCAAAAGATCCTTGTTCGAAGGCTACACCATATCCGATTATGACCTAGAAGAGCAGTTGGCCATTTCCCCCTTTACAGATAGTGCCAATTGGCATTTAGACCTCAATCGGGAGTTTGGGGGTCGATATACCTTTAAAAACCAGTCTTGTTCAGAGGCCCTTTCTGGCGTTTCCAAAAAATGGGAGCCCACCGAGATTGCATTTTTGCAAAAAGAGGCGTCTCCTTTCCTTATTCCAGATTATCGGATAATCAAAGACTCAAGTTGTCTTACCCTTATTCCCATCAGAGGCGGGCTCAATAATCGGCTTTGGTCCACCCCTTTATTAGAAAAGCACATCTATTTGTACGAAAAAAATGGATGTTGGTTGGATGGCAAATCTGGGGAATCATGCAAAAGTTTGGCCGACTGGGAAAAATTGGGGTATTACATGTATCCCCACAATTTGGGCGACCAGGGATTAGCGGTTTTAATTCCCAAATATTCCTGGGCAGATTGGTTGGGGGTATTCGTGGTTTTTGTGAGTTTAATTTTGGTCTTCCAAGGAGTAGCCATGTTTTTCCGGTTTAAGGAACGATTATTAGCTTCCTATATATCCAAATTTACTGTGTTCCAAGTTGGAGGTATTTTGGTGCTAGTTGCCGGCTTATTGGTGTTTATCCAATTCGGAATTATCCGATTTGGTGAATCGCAATTTGAAGCCTTGAAGGTGGAAAAAACCGAATCGGTGCTTTTGGAATTGCAATCTAAGTTCCGGAACGGCTTAAATGGAGATGAAACTTTGTTCGCCGCTCTGCAAAAGTTCGCCTATGTTTTCCAAACCGAATTAGTTTTATATCGTCCCAACGGGAAGTTTTGGATGGCGTCCTTTTATCCGAATGTTCAGTCGAATATTGGGTTCCAAATTCCAACCATTCACTTACCGGAACTTCCAAGTTTCCAAGGAGACAACGTGCGCTTTTCAAGTTCTTTGTCGGAAGTATTTGGGGCCTGGAAATTGCAGGATCAGCCAATTGGATATTTGGGAGTACCCTATTCCAAAGCGGGACTTCGGGTGTCCAAAGGTGTTTCTGAAATGCAAGTTTTGGTTTCTGGAGGCGTTTTGTTCTTAGTGTTAGGCTTGGTTGGTTTACTGTTGTGGGTAGTCCGCAACCGAATTGAACCCATTGAGCAACTCCGGCTGCAGCTGGACGGCTGGGAGCAGGGCAAGGGAGCGCAGATTCTGCAATATCATCGAGAAGATGAGTTCGGGGTACTGGTAAAAGCATTTAATAGGGCTACTCGTTTGTTATCTATCCGAGAAAAAGAAGGAGCCTGGAAGGGTGTTGCTCAGCAAATAGCTCACGAGATAAAAAATCCACTGACCCCATTGCGTCTGCAGCTTCAATTGCTTCCTCGGAAATTAAAAGACCTATCAGATACAGAGAAAGGGGTGGTGGAAGAGTTTGTAAAAAACACCTTGGTGCAAATTGATGCCATGGCGGATATGGCAGAAAACTTTTCCACCTTCGCACGTTTGCCACAGCCTAAACAAGAGTCCATGACGGTGTGGGATAGCATGGAATCTGCCGTGGAAACCTTCAAATCTCAAGTGGTGTTTAATGTCGATCAGTCCGCTTTTTCTGCGCTTCCTGTTTTTTGGGATAAATCGCAATGGATACGGATTTGGACAAACCTGTTTAAAAATGCACTTCAGGCTACTGACGGCGGGGAAGCAGTTATTACAATTGATCTTGTAGATACGCAGAATGGCTTTCGCATTCTCGTTTCAGACAACGGAAAAGGAATAGATCCAGCCATTATACCTTCCATATTCGAGCCCAATTTCACCACTAAGTCGGGGGGTACAGGCTTGGGCTTGGCTATGGTAAAGCGAATGGTGGAGCTACATCATGGGCAAATAGGCCTTCTTCAATCCACAGAATCAGGCACGGTGTTTTTTATGGATTTTTAAGAAATACAGTAGAAAATTCGGATTTCACATGTTTTCGGAAAAATAATGCGGTTTATCGGTTTTTGGGTGTTGCAAAACGAAATTATCAACCACTCACTAACCATCGGTCATACTTTAGCGGTATTGATAATCTAAAAAAACCCCAATTTTTATGAAAACGCTGAAATTACTAGGATTAGGAACGCTTCTAAGCGGTATGTTGTTTATGACATCTTGTAGCAAAGAGTCCACGTTGGACAATAACGTGAAGTCCAAAACAACAACCTCTACAACAGGTGGTGAGGAGAATCCGATTACGGGTCCGACGGCTGACCTGTTATTTTTGAATGGACTGCCGGAAGAACTAACATTGAATGCAGGGGTAGGTATCCGTATCAATGGGGAGGATATTATCGACGAACTTGGATTTAAAGAATTCACGAGTTACTTACCTGTTCTTACCGGAGAAACAACATTTGACTTTGTGTTAGAAAACGGAGATGTGTTGACTACAACTGATGTTGTCCTTGGGGAAAACCAGGTCTTTAATGTTGTGTTGGCGGTGAATCCGGAAACAGAATTACCCGAGCTTGATTTTTTTGAACTTGTGCCTGGAGATCTTGAGATTCCAGCCGAAGTTGAGGACCTGTTGGCAGGAGGTGCACCAGTAACTGGATACGTATTTAATGTATTGAACTTGGTGGATATGGAATCACTAGGTGATGGAGAAATGATACTTGGTATGGACTACATTACCACAGCTCAAGAAATAATTAGTGGTTTGGGACAACTGCCTGAGGGAGATGTAACAGAAATGATATTTGGAAGCCAGGCGATGCTGGAAAACATAGACATTTTAAGTTCTCCTTTAACATTTGAGGAACTGATAGCGGAATTGGTAGAGCAGGGAGATATTACTGACATGATTGAACTAGGTGGGTTTTTAGCCCTAATAGGATTGGATAATGAAGTAGGCGGACTAGAGGAAGAAATTGGGGGAATGTTAGACGGAAGATTAGGTGAAGTATTACCAGCCGGAGATAACCCTCTGGATGTTGTTTCAGCTGGATTGCTAGACAATCTGCCAATGGCGCCAAATGGGGTTTACACAGTGGTAATGATCGGAGAGATTGGAGCACAAATCGAAATTGTGATCATCGATCATAACGCTGCGGGATTAGAATAATCAAGTAGATTATATATAGGCAAGGGGACGGTTACGCAAGTAATCGTCCTTTTTTGTTTTGGTGATTTTTCAAGAATAACCCAAAATGAAATTTGGGATGAATACCCCTGCTAAAACTCCCTTATATTTGAAGAAAAAAGAACATGACTTTCGACAATATTTTATTTGAATTGGAGGAAAAGGTGGCCATTATTACCATTAATAGACCTTCTAAACTGAACGCATTAAACAAAGCAACCATTGCTGAATTAAGTACTGCCTTGGATGAAGTAAACTCCAATGCAGGTATTCGTGCAGCTATTATTACTGGTTCTGGCGATAAATCCTTTGTTGCAGGAGCAGATATTTCTGAATTTTCTTCCTTTTCTTCTTCCCAAGGTCAGGAACTTGCTCAGTTGGGCCACAACTCCCTTTTTAACAAGATTGAATCGTTGTCTAAGCCAGTTATTGCCGCAATAAACGGATTTGCCCTTGGTGGTGGATTGGAGTTAGCGATGGCGGCTCATGTACGGGTGGCATCCGATAATGCGAAGTTGGGCCTTCCAGAAGTATCCCTAGGAGTTATTCCAGGTTACGGAGGAACACAAAGACTACCCCAGTTGGTAGGAAAAGGAAAAGCCATGGAATTAATTACCACCGCAGGAATGATGAATGCGGAGGAGTCCAAGGAATGGGGCTTGGTGAACCATGTTGTTCCACAGGAAGAATTGCTTCCTCTTGCCAAAAAAATCGCGGCAAAAATGGTGAAGAATTCAGGGTCAGCAATTGCAGCTGCAATACGGGCGGTAAATGCAAACTTCACGGATGGTGTTGATGGCTACAAAGTAGAAGTAGAACAATTTGGTGCCTGCTTTGGAACCGCGGAATTTGTAGAAGGAACCACCGCGTTTTTGGAAAAAAGAAAACCGACCTTTAATTAATGCCTTCTGGCCTTCAGAAGATATTGGGCCAAACGGCCATTTATGGATTAAGTAGTGTGGTAGCTCGGGTGCTAAATTATTTTTTAGTGCCCCTGTATACCCGCCTCTTACTTCCTGAGGCTTACGGCGTAGTGTCCGAGTTTTATGCCTACATCGCCATTTTTGCGGTAATACTTTCCCACGGAATGGAAACGGCATTTTTTCGTTTTGGCGAAAAGTCACCATCTGCCAAAGGGACGGCATTTAGAAGCATTACTTTTTTTGCAATCCTCCTTTGCGGTAGCGCTTTTATCTTTCCGCAGGAGATAGCAACCCTCATAGACCGAGGCGAGTTTAGCCACCTCATTTACATGTCGGCCATTATCCTAATCCTGGATTCCCTGGCCATTATCCCCTTATCCGAACTCCGCTTAAGTGGGAAGCCTATTCCCTTTGCCAGTGCTCGATTAATTGGTATAGTGGTCAACCTGAGCCTAAATATCTATTGGTTTGTAGGCGTGGGTTGGATAGATATAACGGCTATTTTTTGGGCCAATATTGCGGGGAGTGCAGCTACCCTCATTTTCGTTTTTGCTCGAGGTGGTTGGAAAGGCCTTTTAGTTTGGGATAATAGCCTTTGGCAAAAAATGGGGAAATATGCATGGCCCATTGCCATCGCCGGATTGGCTTATGTTATTAATGAGGCCATAGACCGAATTCTTTTGCGCTACCTCCTTCCGGAAGACACAGCGGATTACATGGTCGGAATTTATTCGGCTTGTTATAAGCTGAGCATCCTTATGTCCTTATGTGTGCAAGCTTACAGGATGGGGGTGGAGCCGTATTTTTTTAACTCCAGCGATGCCGCAAAGGAGCAAAACTTAAAACGATTGATGTACTTGTTCTCCTGGTTTGGAGGAGGCCTTTTTATGGCCATTTGTAGTCAAATGTTTTGGCTCAAAGGATTTATTGGTGAAAATTACCACGAAGGTTTATTTGTGGTTCCAATTCTGGTCTTTGCCAATGGAATGCTCGGGGTTTACTTTAACTTATCCTATTGGTATAAAAGCACCGACAAAACGTACTACGGAGCTTTGTTTTCGGTGTTTGGAGTCCTGATCACCTTGGCCATTAACATTGCTTTAATCCCAACCCTGGGTTATTTAGCATCAGCTTGGGCAACCCTATTATGCTATCTAGGAATGACCGTGCTTTCGGCTTGGCAGGGCCACAAAAAGTCCCCAGTTCACTACAATTGGTTTCGGATAGGATTTTATTGGCTGGTACCTGTGTTGGTATATTTATGCTTCCAATCTTTCTTTAACACCACATTAACATCTCTTTTTGTTTCTTTGCCTTTTGGCGTACTTTGGTTTTTGCTTGGGTATAAGACTGAAATAAAAAAGAAAGCAACAACAACACCATGAAGGTTAAGGTAATAAATAGATCAAAACACGAACTTCCGAAGTATGAAACTACGGGGGCTGCAGGTTTGGATTTGCGCTCCAATTTGGAAGGTGGTTTTACACTTCAACCTTTGGAGCGGAAATTGGTTCCAACCGGGATTTTTATGGAAATTCCAGCCGGATACGAAGCGCAAGTAAGGCCGCGATCGGGATTGGCGTACAAAAAAGGAATTACGGTGCTAAATTCACCAGGGACAATCGATTCTGATTATCGGGGTGAAGTTGGGGTGATTTTGGTTAACTTGAGTTCAGAGCCAGTTGAGGTGTCCGCCGGAGAGCGTGTTGCCCAGTTGGTTTTTGCAAAACATGAACAAATTCAGTGGAACGAAGCTCCAGCGCTTGAAGAATCAACACGAGGTGCTGGAGGGTTTGGATCCACCGGAAAAAAATAATATTCAAATGAAAATAATTGTACCAATGGCAGGGATGGGTAAGCGTATGCGCCCGCACACCCTAACTGTTCCTAAACCTTTATTACCGATAGCAGGGAAACCAATTGTTCAGAGATTGGTAGAAGATATTGCTGGAGTTTGTGGAGAAAAGGTCGAAGAAATCGCGTTTATAATTGGTGATTTTGGAGCAGAGGTAGAAACAAGTCTTAAAAAAATTGCGGCTGATTTAGGAGCAAAAGGAAGCATCTATCACCAAGATGAAGCCTTGGGAACAGCCCACGCAATTTATTGTGCAGAACAAAGTTTGGATGGAAAAGTAATTGTGGCTTTTGCCGACACGTTATTTACTACCGAGTTTACCCTGGATACCGAGTCTGATGGGATTGTTTGGGTAAAACAAATTGAAGACCCCCGCCAGTTTGGAGTTGTAAAACTAAACGACAACAATGAAATAACCGATTTTATTGAAAAACCAGAAACCTTTGTTTCTGACTTAGCCATTATTGGTATTTATTACTTCAAGGATGGGGCAGCCCTAAAAAAGGAGATCAAGTATCTACTGGACAACAACATCATGGATAAAGGGGAATTTCAGTTAACGGACGCCCTCGAAAACCTGAAGTCCAAAGGAGCTAAATTTAAGCCCGGTAAGGTAGATCAGTGGATGGATTGCGGTAACAAAAACGTAACTGTTCAAACCAACACCCAGGTTCTTGAAAATAACAAGGATAAAAATTGGGTTGCGAGTTCCGTAAAAAAGGAGAATGCCATTATTATTCCACCCTGTTACATTGGGGAAAATGTGGTGCTTAAAAACACCGTTGTTGGACCGTATGTTTCTTTGGGAGATGGTTCAACATTGGAAAATTGTGTAATAAAAAATTCAATAATTCAGACGAATAGTCGTTTAGTTGGAGCGGTATTGGAGAACTCCATGGTGGGGAACTTTGTTGATTTGGAAGAAGAAGCTAAACAAATAAGTATTGGTGATTATTCAACATCTGGAAATTAAGATAAAAGCACTTATTCTCACACTGTTTTTAACGAGTTCTGGGGCCTTATTGGCCCAGAATGAACGTTTGGATAGGCAGGATTTGATGCAACAAAAGGTATTGTTCGATGCCCTGAAAGAAAGGGACACGGGAAACTACACGGAAGCTGCGGAGTTATTTACGCGCGTCCTGGGTATGAACCCAAATTTGGCGGTAGCCAATTACGAACTTGCCCGTATGTTGATGATTTCCAACAAGGCCATTAAAGGTCTGCCCTTCGCTGAAAAAGCGGTGAGCTTGGATGCCAATAATGTGTATTACCTGGAGCTGCTTGCGGATTTTTATACCTCTACCCTGAAATGGGAAGACGCTTTAGCCGTTTTTGAAAAGTTAATCGCATTCAATCCTCAAAAACTCAACTACTATTTGGCCAAAGCCACAGTTTTCCAGCAATTGGGGAAAAACAAGCAGGCCTTTGGCGTTCTCGACGATTTGGAAGAGCGATTTGGAAGTACAACGGCCCTTTGGATGCAACGGATTGAATTGGCTTTGTCCGATAAAAAATCGAAACTTTCAAAACGACTAGACAAGGCGGAGGAAATTGCTATTGAGGCCCTCAAAAAACTGGAGAATGATCCGAATATTCTAAGTAGGCTTGGCGATATCTATGAAATGACGGACCAACCCGAGAAAGCAATTCAAGTTTTCCTAAACCTCCGCGACGAAATACCCAACAGTGGCCAGTTGTCTTTTTTGCTGAGCAAATTATACTTGCAGATTAAAGATGAGGTTTCGGCCCATAAATATCTCAAGGAAGCCTTTGCTAGTAATCAGGTTGATACCGACGAAAAATTAGGAATACTCATTCAGTTTTTTAGAGCAGGAAATCTGAGTGGCCTAACAAAAAATAGGGTAAAGGAGTTGATAGATATTTTTTTAGCGACCCATCCCAATGACCCAAAACCGTATACCATTCAAGGCGATTTTTTGAACTTAGAGGGAAAATATGAAGAGGCGGAAACAGCCTACCTAAAAAGTGTGAATTTGGATCCTTCCAAACATCAAGTTTGGCGCCAATTAATTGTGGTTAATTCATTCTTGGGTAACGATTCAGCCATACTTAGCAACACAAAAAATGCCATTGAGTTATTCCCAGATTTAAGTGTTTTCTTTTTGTTTCGGGGTCAGGCATTAATGAATGCAGAACGGTACCCGGAAGCAGCTGAAGTGCTAGAAGAAGGCGTTTTGTTATCTGCATATAGCGACACAGAGCAGGCAGAATTTTATTATTATCTCGGTTCGGTCTACCACGAGATGGAAGAACATAAGCGCAGCGATAGCGCCTTCGATCGCAGTTTGGATTTATTTCCTGACAACCCATTTTTGCTGAACAACTACAGCTATTACTTAGCACTCCGGGGGGTTAACTTGGAAAAAGCGGAGCGTATGTCACGTAAATCGAATGAACTAGACCCAAATCGATCTAGTTTTTGTGATACATATGGCTACATCCTTTTCCTAAATGGGAAAATAGAAGAAAGCATTCAGTGGTACCAAAAAGCCATTGAGCTGGGTGCCGATCAAAGCAGTGAAGTACTGGAACACTATGCAGATTCATTGGCTGCATTAGGGAAAGTAAAAGAAGCAAAAGAAATTTGGATCAAGGCCTTGGAATTGGATCCTGGAAATCAAATCCTGATTAAGAAAATTGAGAAATAAAATAACCCTTTGTGCGGGGCTTGTACTTGTTGCGGCCCTTATTTCTAGCTGTGGTTCCAATAGAGGCCTTGGATTTGGGAAAGGATTGTCCAGAAATGACATGGAAACCCGTTTGGCTTACCGACCTAATTACAATTGGCTGTCTGGAAAGGCGCAAATTCAATTTGCCCATAAAAAAACAGATTTGCGAGCCAAGGTCAATTTCAGGATTAAAAAAGATAGTGTTGCCTGGCTTTCCATTGCTCCGGCATTAAACATTGAAATGGCCAGGGCCATTGTAAGTGAGTCCGAAATTAAAGTCCTCAATAAACTAGAACGAACAGTCCTTACCACGCACTTCGACAGCATTCAAAAAAAATGGGGATTCGATTTAGGACTGCCCATTGTTATGTCCTTTTTTGAAGGGCAAGCTTTTGGCTTGGATTTGGTGGAAAAAGTGCGCGTAAAAAGACACAGTGAAGGCTGGGAAGTCCGGGGTCGGATGAAGCGCCGAACACTGAAAGTATTAAAGCCAGATAAACCCCGAAAAATGGCCAAATATGGCGACCTTTTGGAGTCGGGTTTATTTGATTTGGTTTACATCTACCGTGGAGATGGACGATTGCTCCGTGGGAGTTTGGCCGAAGTAGCCAATCAACGAAGTGTGGAGATGACTTTTAGTGATCATATTGAAATTGAAGGAGATTGGTTTCCCGGAAAAATTGCTTTTTATACGGTGGGCTTAGAGGAGAATTATTCCATTTCTTTGGAGATATCAAAATTGAGGAAATCCGACCACGAGCGGGTTCAATTTAAAGTACCTTCGTCCTATGAACACATTGCTTGGTAAGCTATTTCTAATTTGTGCCCTTTGCACTTTCGGGAATGTGGGGTTGGCCCAGTCCAAATCCGAACTGCAGGCCAAGAAAAAGGAGTTGACAGAAAAACTTCAATTGACCAGTGAACTAATCTCCCAGAATGTTAAAGATAAGAAGGGAAAAGAAGGTGAAATTCAGGTCCTTCAAAGTCAAATTAAGCTGCGAGAAAAACTCATAAATGTCCTTCAGCAGCAGGTCGATAAAATTCAAGTAAGAATAGACAGTACACAGCATGCCAAAGATAGTTTGGATCAGAATCTGGCAGTACTAAAAATGGAATACGAAAAACTGGTTCGGTATGCATATCGCAACAGGAGCTCGTATCAACGGATGGTTTTTGTTTTTTCTGCAGCCAGTTTTAATCAGGCCTATAATCGGGTAAGGTATTTGCAGCAGGTTTCCGCTTTTCGCAAAAGACACGCGCAGGAAATTGAGCGGGTACAAGGAGAAGTTCAAGAACAATTGGCAGCCCTTACCCAGCAAAAGGACGAAAAAGAAATATTATTAATTTCCCAGCAACAGGAACGCGACCGGCTGGGTATAGACAAGGAAAGAAAGAAGTATTCAATTACCGAATTAAGCAAAGAACAGCACCGTCTGAAAGGAAAACTGACGCAGGTAGAGCGGAAGAAGAAAAAAATCGAAAAGGCTATTTCAGATATTATTGCGGAGGAAATTAAAGCAGAAAGAGCCCGGCAGAAAAAAACAGGAAAAGGATATTCCATTACGCCAGAAGCAAAAGCAATGGGTGTTTCTTTCGAGCAAAATAAGGGGAAGCTGCCCTGGCCCGTTGAAAAAGGAGTTATTACCGGACATTTTGGGAAACAACCCCACCCAGTGCTTGGTGGAATTACAATTGAGAATAACGGGATCGACATTACGACACATAAGGAGGCTGCAGCGCGGGCTGTTTTTAATGGAAGGGTGTCCAATATATTGGTAATTCCGGGTAGTGGGAAAGTGATTGTAATTACCCATGGAACCTACAGAACCATATACACCAACCTCAAAGAGGCTTTTGTTCAGAAAGGGGAAACGGTTTCTACAAAGCAAGCTATAGGGAAAGTTTTGCCAGATCCTACCGGAACAAAAAGTGAGGCCCATATAGAAATATGGAGCATTACTAAATCGGGAGTTAAGAAATTAGACCCTGAAATCTGGTTGTATCAACATTAAGCAAAAGCTTTTGTACCTTTGCACTGAAATATTATTTGAATGAACACACCAATTTTTTTGGGTATGATAGGTCCATGGCAAATTGTACTGATAGTACTGGTTGTTTTACTTCTTTTTGGAGGTAAAAAAATTCCTCAACTTATGAAAGGTTTGGGACAGGGAATGAAAGAATTTAAGGAAGCCACAAAAGGGGAGTCTGAAAAAGAAACTGAAGACTAAATATCTGTGAATTTAGCTTGTTTTACATCCCTTAGGAAGGGTTTATCTGAAGGTGATTTTACTGTTCAGACTCTGGTAGAGAAGTATATCCAAAACATCAATAACGGAGCTCATTTGGGCGCTTTTTTAGAGGTTTTTGAGGATGAGGCTATGCAGCGTGCTCAGGAAATCCAGGAAAAGTTTGCTCAAGGAAACGCAGGTCGTTTGGCTGGTATGGTCATTGCCCTTAAGGACAATATCTGCTACCAAGGACATGGTGTTACCGGATCTTCTAAAATTTTGGAAGGCTTCGAATCTGTTTTTTCTGCGACCGTTGTGGATCGTTTGTTAAAAGAGGATGCCATAATTATTGGTCGGACCAATTGTGATGAATTTGCAATGGGCTCTTCAAATGAGAATTCTGCCTACGGAAATGTAAAAAACCCAATTCAACCCGAATATGTGCCAGGTGGTTCCTCTGGAGGAAGTGCCGCAGCTGTTGCAGCTGATATGTGCACGGTTGCTTTGGGATCAGACACAGGAGGAAGTATCCGCCAACCAGCCGCTTTTTGTGGTATTGTTGGGGTTAAGCCAACCTATGGAAGGGTGAGTAGATATGGTCTTTTGGCCTACGCCTCTTCTTTCGATCAGATTGGTCCAATGAGCAAATCCTTGGCAGATTCTGCCTTGGTTTTTGATGTTATTGCAGGAAAGGATCCGATGGATTCAACCAGTTCCTCCAAAGCGAATGATGGGGTTAGCCCTATCCAGGTTACGGCCAACAAAAAGAAATTTGCGGTAATAAAAGAAGCCGTGAATCATCCCGGTGTAAGTGCAGCGGTTAAAACTGTATTTAGTCAAAAATTAGAAGCACTCAAAAGTGCGGGCCACGAGATTAGCGAAATAAGTATGGATTTGTTGGACACCTTAGTGCCAACCTACTACGTTCTTACTACAGCTGAAGCTTCGAGTAACCTAGCACGATATGATGGAATTCACTTTGGGTATCGTTCCAAAGAAGCAGCCGGAGTAGATGGTACTTATCTCAAGAGTAGATCCGAGGGATTTGGTCCAGAAGTGAAAAGACGAATCATGCTTGGAACTTTTGTCTTGAGTTCTGGTTATTACGATGCCTACTATACAAAAGCCCAAAAAGTCCGCCGTTTGATGCGCGATGAAACCAATGCTGTTTTGGAGCAATACGACGCATTGTTAACGCCTACCTCACCACACGGTGCCTTTAAAATAGGCGAGAAGTCAGATGATCCGATTGCCTTGTATCTGGAAGATATCTTTACGGTTCAGGCAAACCTGGCCGGTATTCCAGCCATTTCTATCCCGATGGGTAAGAACGAAAATGGATTGCCGCTTGGTCTTCAAATTATGACCAAACACTTTAGCGAAAAAGAAATGTTCTCCATCGCTCAAGAGATACTGGAACTTTAAAGCGCCACCGATTTTTCAAACCCTTCAGAGAAGCAGATAAAACTGTCGGTTCCACCTACCCCTTCTATTCCGTGAATCCGCGTGTATAGGACTTCGTGTAAATGCTGGTTGTCTCGGCACCTAATTTTGCAGAGAATGGCATATTTACCAGAGATGTAATGGCCCGATTCCACTTCAGGAATTTGCTCCAAGGCTTCCATAATGGACCGGGAAAAACGGGCTTCTTTTAGTACTATTCCTGTAAATGCTAAGCTGTGTAGGCCTAACGCTTCTTCGTTGAGTTGTATAGTATGCCCGGTAATAATTCCAGCTTCTTCTAATTTTCGTATCCGCTGGTGCACCAAGGAATTAGACAGCTTCAGTTCTTCCGCAATTTTCCGGTACGGTTTCCGACCGTGTTCCAGTAACTTTTTTAGAATTTCTTGATCGGCATAATCCAATTGATACATCTTGTTCGTTTTTTCGAATTCAAAAAGTTAAAATAACACTATATATTGTATTAGTTGGTTATTGTGACATAATCCGACTCTTTAAGGTGTCGTAAGTTTCTAAAAAAGAGACATTTGCGGTGAATTTGATTGAGAGATGAACACGTTGTTTGACACATTATGGGAGGGATACACCTCCATTACTCCTTCTGCCAAGGAGATCCACCAATTGTTCGAAGAGCGCGGGGAAGAAATTACCAATGACCATATCGCCATTCGGACGTGTAACGACCCCCGGGTAGATATTGATCGCATGGCCATTCCATTTAAAAAAATGGGATATGTAGAAAGTGGAGAATACCATTTTCCTAAAAAAAAATTATTCGCAAAACATTTTCAATTACCAGGTAACTCAACGGCACCCAAGGTGTTTATTTCCGAGTTGCGTTTGGAGTTGATGTCAACGGAATTAAAGAATGCATTGGAGCTAATTTTGGATTCGGTAGATCAAAGTGAATTGGATACAGATGATCTTGTGCTCCAAGGAAGACTGTGGTCTCAACCCAAATATTCCTTATACAATACCCTGCGTGCCGAGTCTGAGTATGCGGCTTGGATATACTTGTATGGCTTTTGTGCCAACCATTTCACCGTCAACGTAAACAAACTCCGAACCTTTTCGTCCCTAGAAAAAGTGAACGAAATGCTGCTAAAGGATGGGTTCAGAATGAACGAGTCTGGCGGTATGATAAAAGGAACATCAGAGCAAATGTTAGAGCAATCGAGCATTTTGGCGGACATGAGGGATTTTGATTTTGTGGAAGGGAAAAAATTGGTGCCTACGTGTTATTATGAGTTTGCCTTGCGTTACCCGCACCCCAACGGAGATTTGTTCGATGGATTTATTGCCGAATCGGCAGACAAAATATTTGAAAGCACAGATTTAAAGTTACAACAGAGTTAGGCTAACCCATTAGATCCTTAACTTTGATATTCGTCCTTGCTCCATTTCCCCCCAGAAGTGGAGCAAGCGGCGGATTTTTTGCATCATGATGTACAATTGGACAATCCTCAGGCAAGAATTGGAAGGTGATTTGTTATTGGACGAATTAACCCAGGTAATTTATAGTACCGATGCCTCTGCATACAAGGAAACCCCGCTTGGAGTTGCCTTTCCTAAAAACACAAAAGACATTCAAACATTGGTGCGTTTTGCCAATGACAACCACATTGGCCTAATTCCACGGGCTGCCGGAACCAGTTTGGCAGGCCAAGTAGTGGGAGCGGGCTTAATCGTGGATATTTCCCGGTACATGACCAAAATCCAAAAGTTGGATACGGCTGCCAAATTTGTATGGGTAGAACCCGGCGTAATTCGGGATGAACTCAATGCTTTTTTGAATCCACACGGATTGCTGTATGGACCCGAAACGTCTACGTCTAACCGATGTATGATTGGCGGCATGGTAGGGAACAACAGCTGTGGTTCTCGGTCCCTCATTTTTGGATCGGCACGGGAGCATTTGTTGGAAGCAGAGGTGGTGCTATCTGATGGAAAGGTGGTAACCCTCGGGCCTAAGTCCGACCAAGAAATTGCCGGGATATTAAACCAGAAACATCCGAGTTCAGAACGAGCTTTATATCAATGGGTATTTAATTGTTTGAGCTCCTCAGAAAACAGAGCTCACATACAAGATAGTTACCCTCTCCCAGAAATTCCACGGAGAAATACGGGATATGCGCTAGACCTTGTTGCCCAGCAGAAGCCATTCAACCCCACAGGCCCCGATTTTAATTTATGTTCTTTGTTGGCTGGGTCAGAAGGGACTTTGGGTTTTATAACCCGTTTAAAACTCAACTTGGAACCTGTTTTACCTCCCCATCAAGGAGTAGTGGCCATCCATTTTGATAGTGTGGATGCTTCACTGAGGGGTAATTTGATTGCTTTAAAACAGGGGCCCACAGCCTGTGAATTAATGGACCATTTTATTTTGGAGTGCACCAAATCGAACCCGCAGCAATTCCAAAACCGGTTTTTTATTTCAGGGGACCCGCAGGCTTTATTAATCGTTGAGTTCTGCGAAACATCGGAGGCCCTTTTAATCGCCAAAAGGGAGGCCCTAGAAAAGGAACTTCGTGCAGCCCAATTGGGTTACCACTTCCCCTTGATAACCGGAAGCGACATCAAACGTGTTTGGGATTTGCGCAAAGCTGGACTCGGCTTGCTCAGTAATATACCCGGAGACGCCAAACCAGCCCCTGTAATTGAGGATACTGCGGTAAAGGTAGATCAGCTCCCCAAATTCATCCGCGACTTTAATACCGTGCTAGAAAAGCGTGGTTTGTCTTGTGTGCATTATGCCCATGCGGCTACGGGGGAATTGCATTTACGTCCCATTTTAAATTTGAAAACCAAAGAAGGGAACGCCATGTTCCGAACCATAGCGCTGGACATTGCCGCTCTGGTAAAATCGTACCGCGGATCCCTCAGTGGAGAACACGGCGATGGCCGATTACGAGGAGAGTTTATTTCCTTCATGTATGGCGAAAAAATCACCTCTTGGTTCGAGGAACTCAAACATGCAGTTGACCCGAAGGCGATTTTTAATCCAGGAAAAATTGTCCACACCCCGAGCATGAACGAAAGTTTGCGGGTGTACCCTGGGCAACCAACACCGCATATTCCAACCCTCCTCAATTTTGATGCACAGGAAGGATTTATCCGCGCAATTGAAAGCTGCAATGGGTCTGGAGATTGCCGAAAAACCGAAATTACTGGTGGAACCATGTGCCCATCATATATGGCCAGCAGGGAAGAAAAAGATACAACCAGGGCTAGAGCCAATGTATTGAGGGAAGTTCTCAACGGACCCCAGCCTGATTTTTCGGATCCGAAGATTAAAGATGTTTTGGATTTGTGTATTAGCTGCAAGGGGTGTAAATCGGAATGCCCATCCAATGTGGACATGGCTAAGATTAAAGCGGAGGTTTTACACCAACAAATGAAAGCCGGGAAAGTGAGTTTGCGGACTTATTTTCTGGCGCATAGTATGGCCTTGCAAGGTCGGTTTTCCAAGTTGCCATGGCTCTATAACCTAGGCCAAAGAGGTTTGATTGGCTACGCTCTAAAAAAAGTACTGGGAATTGCACCCCAAAGGACCCTACCCTTAATTTCTCCCCAAAAAAGAAAACCAAAGCACACCACCCCCACCCCCCAACCACCCCCACTCCCCCAACCAAAGCTCCTCTTATGGGTGGATGAATTCACGGCACTTCAGGAGCCTGAGTTAGCCCAAAAAAGCGTGGAATTGTTGGCCAGATTGGGATATGAAGTAGCGGTTCCCAAAATGCCAGATTCAGGTAGAACCTTTATTTCGAAAGGATATTTGGAAAAAGCACAAAGGCAAGCTCAATTGGTTTGGGAAAAATTGAAGCCCTATTTGGAGCAAGGATATCTTGTTGTTGGTTTGGAACCATCGGCAATACTTAGCTTTAGGGATGAATATGTGGACTTTTTAGGCGAAAATCTGATTGGAAAATTTGGCTCTTCCGTGATGCTAATAGAAGAATTCCTAGCGAAACAGTTTGATGAAGGAGCAATTTCCTCGGCTTCTTTTGACACCAAGGTTCGCCGGATTCGTGTTCATGGCCATTGCCACCAAAAAGCAATAAGTTCTGAAAGTTGGACCAAGCGCATGTTGCTTATTCCTGCAGGAAATAAGGCGGTATTAATTCCGAGCGGTTGTTGCGGAATGGCAGGATCCTTTGGGTACGAAAAAGAACATTATTCGATGTCTATGAAAATTGGAGAGTTGGTTCTTTTTCCAACAGTACGGGCCGAAGAGGAGCACACATTAATTGCGGCTCCGGGGACCAGTTGTCGGCACCAAATAGCCGATGGGACTGGGAAAAAGGCCCAACATCCTATTGAAATATTATTTGATTGTCTGAAAGTGTAAGTTAAGTCCCGTCAAGTGCGGATTATTTATAAATTTGCATTTCTATTTTGGCTCCATAGTTTAACGGATAGAATAAGGGTTTCCGGTACCCTAGGTCAAGGTTCGATTCCTTGTGGGGCTACATAGTAAGGTCGGTTTGCATTGCATTCCGGCCTTTTTTGGTTTTTATCGGCAAGAATCCTTTCTTGGCGAATTGAGTATATTTAAAAACAAAAGCCAACAAATCCAATATTCATGAAAACCTTCCTTCACCTAATTCTCGGTTTGAGTTTATTAACGTCTTGTCGGATGCAAGATAAAGTGGTCATCCAAACCAGTAACCGATCTGCCAGCGCTATCCCCACCATGTTTATTCACGAAAATCATGGAAATTCAGTTGTCCAAATTCAAAATTGGGCCTTGTCAGGGTCAGATATTGTTGGGGTGTATGAGTCCAGAAATGTGGATGAAGTCTGTTCTAAGTATTTTATTTATAAAAGGCGAGGTGGGGACCAAGATGAGATTCACGCTTTCCTAAAAAATGGTGAAACCGTGGGAGAAAACGGGGTAAATTCCACCAATTGGAATCAGGTATCCAAGGTGCTTTACTTTTCACCAGAGGTGGATTATTGGTTTCAAAAAGCGGATTTAGAAAACATTAGAAACAAACCCTTGTATCTGCATTTCCAAAACGGTAACACCATTTGCCAACTGGAGAATTATTTTATTAGCGGGGATTCCCTCTCGGGAAAATTAACCCAAGTTACCAATGCATTTCCGGATTTTGTAGAGGCCAATAAAACGGCTATTCATGTCTTTGCACCTAAACGAGCCTTAGGTTTCCAAGAACTGGGTAAGCCAACCTGGTCCATGGGGATTAATGAAGCGGAATTCATGAAAATGCGGGTAGCCTCCTACAAAAAAACGATGCTCACTTTTGCAACCATTGGGGTATTGGGCGTTTTAATTGCAATTCCGGTTGCTGCTTCAGGCGGAGAAAGCAGTGGATCATTTTAGATTATGCGTTTCCTAAAATACATACTGCCGCTTCTGCTCACTGGATTGCTGGTTTATTTGGTTCACCAGGATCTCATTGAATTGTATATCCCCTTGTTGGCTATTCTTAGTTTGAGTAACCGGTTTCTGGGTGAGTTTTCCGAGGAAGAGTTAAAAGCCGAACTCACCTTTTTTCATACTCATCCCATGATGCGCCCATTCAAAGCGGTAAGTGCGGCCTTATTTGGGGTCTTTAATATTTGGGCTTTTTATATTGTTTCTCTAGGTCTAATGAATGGCCTCCAGTTAACTATTTTTGTTATCGCAACTGGGATTGTTAATTGTACATTTTTATTGTCCCTTGCCCACGACTTGCTTCATGAGGAAAAAGGAATCTACAAAGGGTTTGGGCAGGTTTTGCTGTTTTTTGTAGGCCTATCTTTTTTCGGGAACGAACATATTTATGGGCACCACAAAACGGTGTGTACAAGTGCAGATAAAACATCAGCTAAGTTGGGTCAATCCTTTTACTCCTACCTATGGGGAGCATACGTGTTCCGCATTAAAGAGAGCTTTTTTCATAATCCAAAATACCCCACCACGCTGCAAAACAAAATCCAAAGGCAAAACATTTTGTTGACCTTGATCAACGTAGTTTTGCTCCTTGTTGTGCTGATGTTTATTCCCAAACCCGGGTTGGTTTTAACGTGGTATTTGGCACAAGCAGCACTAACCTACGTGATGTTCGAGGTTTCTAATTACATTCAGCATTATGGTTTGTCTAGAGAAACAAAAGGGGAAGGTTTGCACCCTTTTTCGGTAAATCATGCCTGGGATTATTACAGCAAATACACCAATTACATCACCTACCTAGTAACCCTGCATTCCTACCATCACATCGATTTTTTAAACCAACAAAAGAAGGAAGTAAAAATTGATCCTGCCACCAAGTTACCGCACTGTTATTACCTGATGATGTTGAGTGCATATATTCCTCCGCTTTGGTTTCGGATCATGGATAAGCGATGTATTGATGCGCAATTAGGGACTCCAAATAATGGAAAGACCAAATCAATGGCTCCAAAAAAATGGGCTATTTCTGCTTCTCTGGTGTTATTATCCATGACCCTTTGTGCCCAAAGTAATATTGGATTTAAATATTTCGGATTTACAATTCACCCTCGGGGCGATAAACAGGCACACTTGATGCCCCATCGTTTGGATAAAAAGGGTGTGTTTGTTCCGAATGTAGGGGGGATTTTATCCTTCCAAAAAAATGTTTTCCAAGATGTTGTTTCCGTGAAGTTTGCCCAGGGCTTTTATACAGATAGTGGTGGGTTACCAAGTGGGCATACCCACATTGGTTTTCGGTTGGTGTTTTTGCAAAAGAAAAAGCACACCCTACTATTTGGCTTTGGACCAACGTGGATTTACCGCAGGAACTGGAACGTGAAGGAAGGGTATGTTTCCACAGGTATTTTTGAAGACAGGGGAGATATTCAATACAAATACGTGTGGTATGGAGGCGAGATTGAATATGATTACCAAATTAACGACAAGCTCGATTTTAGCCTGAACTTTTTGCCTGGATATCCCTTGGTCTTGTCCTTCGGGTTTGGTGTGAGATATTGGTTAAATATTTAGAATAAAAAAGGGGAGCAAGCTCCCCTTTTTTGATTACAAAATGTCCGATGGAATTGTTAAGGTGAAATGCCCAACCAAGGCATGGCGCTCAAAGGAAAGAATCCAAAGGTGCAGGAGATTAGGGTTGGTTTTGTCCCAGTGAAAAATGGGCCCATCAATTCCAATTTTGTGGCTGTCTAACCAGCGCTGATCTTGGTCGCAGAGGTAGGCATAGTAAGGGGTGGATTGGGCTTCCCAGCGCAAGTGATTTTCAAGGTTTTCATAAAAAGGATGATTCCCGAACCCCATAGAATTTTTCCAGCCTTTGTTGGCATCTTCTTTTTCTAAGGTTGGAATAGCTTTTAGGTCTACGCCCCCAATGTGCAACTCTGTGTTTCTTTTTTGGGCTATGTCTTCAAAGGCCAAAACAAACGTCGGATAATCCGATTTTTCACCTTTTAGCATTTGGATTCCTGTAATGGAGGCAAAGCGGCCCAACTCTGTGGTCCTGGGGTCTTTTTTGTTGTAGAATCCAGGAGGACTGAACGTAGCAAACAAGGTGCTATCAGTTAAAAGGTCACGCATGGATGAAAATTGGGACGGGACAATAATCTCTTTCTTCTTTTTTAATCGGGCACCTTTTACAGGATACATGTCATCGCAAAAATCTTCAAACTGTAAGGCAACTGACATTGGGTTTTGCTCCAGAATAGGTTCCTGAATAATGTTGTTTTCTGGGTCCGACCAGTTCTCTAGTTGGTTGGCTAATGGGCCAAATTCCATGCCGTTGCGCTCCCGGAAAAGCGTTTGATAATAGGCATGAGGGAAATCGAACCAAGCGTGTGCAAGGGGAGTCGTTTTTGTTGCTTCTTTGGTATATACAATAAGCTCCCAAAGGTAGCTATTGAGGCAGTTTCGGGCCAAGTCGATACGGACTATAGAGGTGTCCGATG
>JBLHJD010000031.1:0-20230 GCA_047618705.1 Luteibaculaceae bacterium | reverse complement strand
ATTGGCACCTTATATTTTGGAGGCGGAACTCCTTCTATCTTAGAAGAGCCCCAAATCAACACACTCATCGATCCCTTCAGAAATCGGCTTTTGCCCAAGGCAGAAATAACATTGGAGGTTAACCCAGAAGACATTAGTGCTGCCAACCTGAACGGATGGCATAGGGCCGGCATCAATAGATTGAGCATAGGGATACAGTCCTTCAACGACACTTTTTTGAGCAGTGTAAACCGAAATCACGACAGTGCTTTGGCATTGGAGAAATTAGCCTTGGTACAACAGGGACCCATCCCTAACTTCTCGCTGGATTTAATGTTTGGTAAACCCGTAGAAAGCACCAGTTCACTCCAAGAAGAAATAGATCAGTTGATTTCATTTAAGCCTACGCATTTATCTATATACTGCCTCACCATTGAGGAAAAAACAGCCTTGCACAAACTTTGGAAGGATGGTCAATTTTCTGCTCTGGCTGATGAAAAGAAAAACGCCCACTACGCCTTTATTATTAGCTATTTAGCGGAACACGGTTTTTATCAATATGAAATCTCCAATTTTGCCCAGCCCGGCTTCGAAAGTCAGCACAATGGAAACTACTGGAGGAACATCCCTTTTTTAGGATTTGGCCCTGGGGCTCACGGCTACAACGGACACCATTTACGGTATTGGAATGTGCGGAACAACGCTCAATACATCAAACAAATTAACGAGAAGGTGTTGCCCCAGGAATTGGAACATCTAACACCAGAAAACCAATGGAACGAAATGGTAATGGTTCGTTTACGTACGGTTGGTGGTCTTAATATCCACGATTTAAAAACACCCGATGGAACCCCCTTTTTAAGTGCTTTTGATTTGGAATTAAAAAAAGGACTCCAAAAAAAATGGATACATTTAAAGCACAATCAACTCACACTTACAACAGAAGGTAAATTATTGGCGGACTACATTGCCTCTGAATTTTTTGTAGAATGAAAGCGATAATACACAACAACTGGGGGGAACTCCACCTCGATTTAGAACAACCGATGGACATTTCAATTCCGATGCGGACCGGCAAGGAAAATGTAAATGCTTGGTACGTAGGTCCTGTAAAAATTGAGCCTGTTCGGGGCGATGGATTTGTAGGGTCCGTAAAAGAAGGTGGTCATGTTAACTTCAGGGATGTTGCGTTTAATCCGCATGGAAATGGAACCCATACCGAATGTGTTGGGCATATTAATCCAGAAGTAAGTTCGGTACAAGACGTGCTTAAAGTATTTTGGTTTCGATGCTGTTTGGTTTCTGTTCAGCCATTGGTCCTCAACAAAGCCGAGGGTTATCAAGAGTTTAAAGACAAAATAATTCGGTTGAGTGTGGCACAAAAGGAAATGTTGAGCCAAGAAAAACCAGACTCGGTTGCCATCCGGACCCTACCCAACATCCCTCAAAAAATAAATGCTCATTATTCCAATACCAACCCACCATATTTGGACCACCGGGATGCCCTATTCCTAAGGGAATTGGGCGTAAAACATGTACTCATTGATTTACCCTCAGTAGATCGTGAACTCGATGGTGGACGGTTATTGTCGCACCGTGCGTTTTGGGACTACCCATCCAATCCGCGAATGGACTCCACCATTACTGAATTAATTTTTGTGAAAAACGACATAAAAGACGGGAGGTACATGCTCAACTTACAAATGGCGTCATTGGTAAATGATGCTTCACCTTCAAAACCCTGTCTTTATTCCATTAATCCGAAATAAATTCTGTGTATCTTTGCAATCTCAGAATTTCATGAACTAAAGATAGCCTTCTGTGAAACGAACTATTGAATATTTGGGTAAAACCATCAACCTGGATCAAACGGATCTTTCCATAATACGAATCCTTCAGGAAAAAGGAAAAATAACCAACCTTCATCTTTCAAAGAAGATCGGTCTTTCACCGGCGCCTACCTTGGAACGAGTAAAGAAGTTAGAAAACTTCGGCCTAATTATTGGCTACCACGCAGAGGTAAATGGCCCTGCCCTCGGAGTTGGATTTACGGCTTTAGTTCAGGTTTCCCTCACTCGACAAATAGATAACGCCATTCATAATTTCATTAAGGCTATCAACAACATGCCCGAAATTGTGGAGTGTTTCCAGCTGACAGGTAACTTCGATTACCAATTAAAAATTATGGTACGTGACATTCCTGCCTTTGAAAAATTGGTTCGCGAAAAGTTGAGTAAAATTGAGGAAATTGGTCAAATGCAGACCATGGTAGTTTTATCCGAAATCAAAAACAGTCACGTAATTCCTATGGATTATGGAACTGAACATTGAGGATTTTCGAACCTTTTGTTTAAGTCTTGGTCCCGTTAGCGAAGATTTCCCTTTTGACAACAAAACACTTGTGTTTAAAGTAGGGGGTAAAATTTTCGCATTAGTTAGTATCGAGAATTTCGAATACGTTAACCTTAAATGTGACCCTGAAAGAGTGGTGGAGCTCCGCGAAGAATATCCAGAAGGAGTGCGACCGGGCTACCACATGAACAAAACACATTGGAACTCAGTTTACCCGTACACCGACCTACCGCCCAAATTATTTTTAGAATTGGTACGGCATTCATACCAACTTATAGTACAAAGCCTACCCAAAAAAACGCAACAAGAAATCCTAAACCATGGATCCTAAACGCTATATATCTGGTTTTTTATCCCTCACGTTAAAAGGGGTAATCTTAACTGTTCCAATGGTTGTCACCATTTATGCCCTCGTTTCCTTGGTTCAGTTTTTGGACGGACTCATTCCCATTGAAAGTGACGTGCCTGGAGCCGGAATTGCTGTTGCTTGTTTGTTATTAGCCTTGATGGGATACCTAGGGTCTACTTACATTGCCAAGCCTATTATTAAAGCCTTTCAAGTTTTTATTGACAAAGCTCCTTTTATTAAAACCGTATACTCCACCATTAAGGACGTAATCAACGCCCTTATTGGGAAAAAGAAAGCGTTTAATCGGCCAGTCAGGGTAAAGCTTTTTGCGGGTGGAACCATGGAGAAAATTGGCTTTCTAACAGAAGAAGACCTCACTAACCTGGGAATTACAAATGACCTTGTTGCCGTGTATTTCCCCCACTCCTATAATTTCTCTGGAAATTTGTTCTTAGTTAAACGAGAAAACATCACCCCTATCGACGCTCCGTCGTCTGATGTTATGAAATTTGTGGTTTCAGCCGGTATTAGCGGCTTTGAGAAAAAGCAAGATGAAGGAATCATTTAAAGCAAATCTACATCTCCATGGAATAGTCCTCATTTTTGGATTTACTGGAGTGCTGGGTAAGTTAATCTCAGCTAACTCGGACGTTTTGGTATTATATCGGATGTTCATTGCAGCCATTGGAATATGGGCGTATGGATTTTTTACCAAAAAAATTGAGCGCATTTCCACCGCCCAAATTTTTAAGTTAATTGGAATTGGAGGCATTATTGCCCTGCATTGGATTACCTTTTTTGAAAGCATCAAAGTTTCAAACATTTCCGTAGCCTTAATTTGCATTTCCTCTGCAAGCCTTTTTACCGCGCTGTTAGAACCGTTATTTTACCGCAGGCGAGTAAATCCCATGGAATTGTTTTTTGGTCTCATTGTGGTGGGTGGATTACTGCTCATTTTTAACTTCGAACCCCAATACCAGCTCGGGATCACACTCAGTTTAATTTCTGCTTTTTTGGCAGCCTTATTTACTGTTCTGAACGGGATGTTGGTGAAGGAAACGGGGCCAACCACCATTTCGGCTTACGAAATTGGAGGTGGAGCACTGATTTTATTGCTGTATCTCGGAACCAAAAACGGGATAGATCTTCCTGCATTTATGGTCTCCCTTCCCGACCTGGGTTACCTCTTAATCTTAGGTTTAATTTGCACCTCCTATGCCTTTGTAGCCTCCGTACAGATTATGCAACAATTAACTCCTTTTACGGTTGCGCTTACCATTAACCTAGAACCCATTTATGCCATTATCATGGCCTTCGCCTTTTTTGGAGAACACAACAATGTGGGCTGGTCCTTTTATTTAGGTGGAGCCCTAATTTTGGGAACGGTTATCCTCAATGGCGTAGTTAAAAACCCGAACTTTATCCGGAACCGTAGATTATGGTTCAAGAAGGTTCTTACTAATAAATAACATCCGTTTTGAAATACTGCTCAGATTTCCTCAACTACCAACGATTTAACACCAGAGAGGTGAAAATTGGCTCTATTGCCATAGGCGGAAATCAGCCCATACGTGTGCAATCGATGACCACCACCGACACCATGGATACCATGGGAACTGTGGAGCAAACCTTGCGAATGGTAGAATCGGGTTGTGAGATAGTTCGGATTACGGCTCCCAGCAAAAAGGAGGCCGAAAATTTGGCTAACATCAAAGCAGAACTTCGGAAAAGGGGATGTAATGTTCCTCTAGTTGCCGACATCCATTTTACCCCAAATGCCGCTGAAATTGCGGCAACTATTGTGGAAAAAGTGCGCATAAATCCAGGGAATTATGCCGACAAAAAGAAGTTTGAGGAAATTGAATATACGGAACTCAGTTATGCGGATGAACTCCAACGAATTGAAGAGCGATTTACCCCATTAGTTAATATTTGCAAGGAACATGGAACCGCCATGCGTATTGGAACCAACCATGGTTCATTGTCGGACCGCATCATGAGCAAATACGGGGATACGCCTCACGGGATGGTGGAGTCGGCGATGGAATTTATTCGCATCTGCCGCAAACTCGATTACCACGAATTGGTCGTGAGCATGAAATCATCCAATCCGCAAGTGATGGTACAAGCATACCGATTGCTAATTCAGGTGATGCAAGATGAGGGGATGAACTATCCTTTGCACCTAGGTGTTACAGAAGCTGGGGACGGAGAAGATGGGCGCATTAAATCGGCCGTTGGAATTGGCACCTTGCTTTTGGATGGGATTGGAGATACCGTGCGTGTTTCTTTAACCGAGGATCCAGAGTTTGAAGCTCCCGTAGCCGAAAAACTGATCCGGCGTTTTCCTGAAAAAGACTGTGAGATAAGGGTAGCAGAACCGAAAAATTGGCTGCACAATCCCACAGAATATACCCGCATTTCTGGCGAAGAAATGCACAACTTTGGCGGCAAAGAGGTCCCCCGTGTTATTTCCGACTTAAGCCACTTAGAATACATTAAACCAGCCTCTTTATTCCAATTGGGGTATGCCTATTCGGTTCCTTTAGATAAATGGAACCTCCAAGAAATTTGCCCCGATTATATTTATGTGGGCCAGCACCAGATTAATTTTGCCATTCCAGGAACGCTTGGTATTATTCAAGATTTGGATGCGTATTCACCCAAAAACCAACATTATCCGATTGGCGATTTAAATCAGTTGGACACGCTGAACAAAATCGACACCGAACTCTTTTTCCTCCGCCTTTCCACGGAAGATGTGGCTAAAGGAATTGGTGCAATACCTGAAAAAGCCATTTTGGTACTTCAGGGATCCCAATCGCGCTGGATGCCATCTGTACGGTGGGCCATCAACACTATTAAAGCCAACGGAATTAACAACAACCTGGTTTTTCATTGGACAGTTCAAACCGCCAATGAAGAAATTTTGCAACTCGATGCTTCCTCGGACATCGGTGCTTTGTTTGTAGATGGATATGGTGAAGGGATTTTTATTCAAACCAACCAAGCACCCAAGGCTATTCTTTCTACTTCCTTTGGGATATTACAGGCAACACGTCAGCGGATTTCAAAAACGGAATACATCAGTTGTCCAAGTTGCGGTAGAACCTTGTTCGACCTGCAGGAAACCACCGCCAAAATCCGAAAAGTCACCAACCATTTAAAGGGACTAAAAATTGGGATTATGGGCTGTATTGTGAACGGCCCAGGCGAAATGGCTGATGCCGATTATGGATATGTTGGTTCCGGGCCTGGAAAAATAAACCTGTACAAAGAACGGGAAGTAATGAAGCGCAATGTTCCTAGTGAACAAGCCGTGGAAGAGCTTATCAACCTAATTCAGGATCATGGAGATTGGATAGAAGCCGAAATATAAACCCGGCATCCCATCTGCTTTCCCAGCAACTAACTATCGGTCATTTTTTGTACATTACTGTGAAATCCCCCACAGAATGAAAAAATGCTGCCTGCTCCTTTTGTTGAGCTTTCTGCCAATTTTGTCTTATTCGCAAAGCTTAAAAGCTTACTTCCCTTACTATAGGAGTGTACAACAAGCACAAAACTTGTCCTTTGATGAACTATCCGATGTGATTTACGCATTCGCCCTTTTGGAAGCCGATGGGAGTATTACCATACTAGAGGAAAATTTATTTTTAGCCTTAAAAACAGCCGCCAGTCAACATCCCACCAAACTCCATATGGGAATTGGAGGCTGGGGTCTTTCTCAAAATTTTTCAAGCGTAGTTGGCAACTCGAATTTGCGGGCTCAATTTGTCCAAAACGCTCTTAATTTATGCATAGAGCACAATTTGGCTGGCATAGATTTGGATTGGGAATTCCCTTCAGACAATGACGCTCCTGCCCTACATAACCTGCTCACCGAAATGAAAGCAGCCTTTTCTGGTGGAGGATATGAACTAAGCATTGCTGTTGGCGGGGAAGAGGGGCATAAACGAGGTTACACAACTGCATCCATCCAAGTGCCCGACTTTATCCACATCATGTCTTACGACGGCCCTAATCACGCAACGATAGCTCAAATGGTGGGTTTTTACGACCGTTGGATTCAGTTTGGTGCAGCTCCGGAAAAAATAGTGATGGGAGTACCCTTTTATGGGCGCTGCGCAGGCGAGGCTAGTTTTGCAGATATATCCACTAGTAATCCAGCTCAGGCATACCACCAAGATAGTTTTAATGGGTATTGCTATAATGGAGCGCCAACCCTGGAAGCAAAAGTGGATAGCGCCATGAAATGGGGTGCGGCAGGGATGATGATTTGGGAAGTCACCCACGACAGATCGGATCAATATAGCTTGCTCACTGCACTAAACAATCAACTTGAGATCCACCGGGAAGCCAATGCCGGAAGTTTACGTGTACCCAATTATCAAAAAAAATATGGGGATTCCTCTTTTTTTATGAACGTGGAAAGCACGGAACCTGGAAACATCTCTTGGAGTATCCAATCGGGGAATGGTATAAGTATTGACTCCAACGGTTGGATTAATATTATTACCACCGGAATAACCAACATTGAAGTAATTAGGAGTGGTCCTAATCCAGACACAGCCAACTCCCAGGTTACCGTGAATCCGCGAATGTTAACCTACACCGCACACCCTAAATCAAAAAACTATCTGGAAACCAATCCAATTTTAACCTTTGATATTAGCGGATTTGTCAATGGAGAAAATGCAACTAATTTAACACAAGCACCTACCATTAGTACCACTGCAACCGCAAGCAGCGATATTGGAATTTACCCCATTGTGTTTTCTGGTGGACAAGACCCCCATTATTCCTTTCAATTTTCCTCGGCCATACTGAGTATTTACCCCATCCCAGCTAGTGTGCAAATAACAAGCGCTGACGAAGCAGAGCAGGGTAGCTTACACTCCCTCACTGCAACTTGCAATTCGGGAGGATCTGTTTCCTGGGAATTTATTCCTGACGACGGAAATGGATTGCTGTATTTCGAAACTCAGTTTATTGCCCTGAAAGCAGGCAATGGGATTTTTAAGGCGACTTGTGCCGCTGCAGGGAATTACTCACAAACGTTCGAAGAACAATGGTTTACCATTACCCCTTTTTCGCTTTTTATTGAACGGGAACCTATTGTGGTGATTTTTGAAGGGAACAACTTAAAATTAACGAGCTCGAAGAAGACAGCAATTCGGGTAAAAACCCAACATGGAAAAGTGTTGTTTGACGGGATAGTAGCAGGAAGAAGGCATGTGGAGTTACCCAAAAACTTCGGATTTATCATTATTGAGGAAGGTAAGGACAAGCCCGGCCTAAAATTTGCGCCTCAGCACTAACTACGGAATAAACCGCATTCCACCTCTGTAGCGTGGAGTCCAATATGGATTCGATTTAATTTCTGCTTTTCCTACCGTCTTCCCTGAACTCGGCGCATGGATAAATTCGTAATTCCCAATATAAATTCCAACGTGCCCAATCTGCCCTTTACCAGCAATGTCGAAAAAGATTAAATCTCCCGGAATTAATTCTTCCTTTTTCACAATTCTTTTTCCCGTTAAGGCAAACTGACCTTTGGCAGAATGGGGGAGCGAGACTCCGATGCTTTCCTTGTAAACCAGCATAGTAAACCCACTACAATCAACCCCTCTCCAGGTTTCACCACCATACTTGTACGGGGTTTTTATTTTTTTCAAAGCAAACTCCACAACTTGTTCTCCTCGTTTTACTTCCGCCTTTATATTGCCGGATTTTTCCTCAGGAGCTTGGTACTTTTTTTTGTTTGATTTCCTCGAAGAACTCGTGTTATTTCCAGGTTCGGATGAATCATCCCCAAAACGTTTCCCTAATACAAAGGCGTTGGAATAAATGGGATCGGTAGATAAGCGGATAATGCGCAGGCGTTTTCGGCCAAAATTGGGTATTACCACCGCTTTTCCTTTGCCCAGATATAGACCCACTTCTGTGATTGGTTCTTGCCCATTAATTTTAAAAAAGACCCAATCTCCTGCTTCCAGATTGTTAAAATTTTTGATTCCTTTTCCTTCCTGCGTGTATAGCTCCAGAATAGTGTTGGGCAAAGAAATCCCTTGCTCTTCGGCCAGTAATCGGATCATCCCTATCCCATCCACACCATTTTCCCAATCCATTCCGCCCTTTTTGAACGGCGCTCCTAATTCTTTCCGGACAGACTGAACAGCAGCACTCCCGTCCCATTGGGGATAGGCAAAAGAGGAAACAAAAATACACAGGAGGGTTAGAGCAGATTTCACGGCTTTGGCTTTACAGGAAATATACAAAAGAATTTATTGCAATAAAAAAGGGCTGGTTTCCCAGCCCTTTAACTTAAAACTTAATCAATTCTTCATTGAGTTGATCGCCATTCTCTAAGGTTATTCGGAGGATGTATACACCTCCAGATAAATGCCCAACTTCCATTTCGGAACCAATTCCTTGGCTTACCCGTTTTCCATCAATTCCAAAAAGCTCCAGCGATTTGGCCTTGGTGTTCAATGAAATCTTATGAGTAAATGGGTTCGGGTAAATGCGCACATCATCCTTACTCACCTCGGGAGCTTTTACACCCACAATTATAATTTCATCCTCTATCTCAATTTCCTTGCTGATGGTAACCGAACATCCGTTAGCGTCTGTTACTGTAAAAGTCACCGTATAAAAACCAGCTGCGTCATAGGTATATCCTGCCTTTAATTCATCCGCCGTTCCTACACCATCTCCGAAGTCCCATGAAACGGTAACCCCATTATCGGTAATCCCATCAAAGTCCGCAAAGTCACCGGTTACAACAACATCAAAATCAACAAACAAAACATCCTCCACGTCCGTTAATTCCATAGGAATAACCCGATAGTTACCTGTGTAGGGTAGGGTATTATCATCCTGAATAACATATCCTTTTACATTGAATTTACCTTGTGGAACATTGGTAGGGTCAAAAGCGGTTTGATCATTAACCTGAATGATTACCTCACCAATATCACCTGAAGCCCTCACCACAAAATTACTGCCAGACCAGGTGGAAGTATCGTCGAGCTTAATGCAGTTAATCGTTACCGGAAAACCTTGCTCCATTTCCCCAGGCACTGCACTTAATACCGTATGCACCTGAAGATTTCCAGTCCCAACCAATTCCACCTCTTGTGGGCGGAAATGCAACATTCCATTCAGCTCTTCTACGGTCCCCAACAAACGAAGACTATCTCCTTCGCTGACATTCGAATAGGCGGCTAAAAAGGGTCCTGAAACCAAAACACTCCCAGTTCCATCTAAAAAGAAGAAACCATACCTAGATGCACTTAAATTATGGCCGTGAACTACTCCTCGAATTTCGCATTCAACACCCAAAGAATCGGCAAATCCATTGTTATCCACCCCATTTATTTCTCCAATGGTGTATTCTTTAATTGGAACCTCATCATCCTGAATAAACACGGTTAATGTATCCCGTTCGCCAATAACACATCCGATTGCCCCCGTTGGGTTTTCTAAAACAAAAACGACCGTTTCAGTTGGTTCCAAAATTAGATCGTCGTGCAGGATTAAATCGAAATACTGCAGGGAATCCTGGTTTCCATTAAAGACCAAATGGGCCGCTGCTGGATAATCATAATCATCGGCTATATCCGCCGTAGACTCTCCCACTTTCAACATTACATCCACTTCACAATTGAGTAAAAAGGTGGTGTCTACCACCACACCCAAACGAATAGTGTCCTCAATTTCCGTTGCCGTAAACGTGTCGTAATCGAACTGAACACCAGAACCTCCATCATTATCATTAATAACAACTCGTACGGAATCGTATGGTCCTTTAATACACGGTCCAGAAGTGATTTCCATGTAAATAATGAAACTCTCGGTTTCTTCTACGAGGGCATCATCAATAATGGTTAATGAGGTAAGTGCCTGATTGGCCGTGGTTGCTGTAAAAACATATGTTCCTTGTCCCCCAGTAAAATCAACCAAGTTGGTTGCCCCATCTTCCACCACTGTGGTTTGAACAATACATGTAGCATCATCTACCAAAATCATTTCCAATACTGGATTTAAAGTAGACTCATCCACTTCTAAATACCCGGTATTAAAAGTGATATATGCCCCTTGAATTGTGTCGTTATCCTGAATCGTAATTTGAGAAATAGTGTCGTTACCACCCGAAAGTATTGCCCCATTGGTTGGATTTATCAACTGCAGCGTGAAATCCTCATTTCCTTCGGCTACAAAATCTTCCGTAATAGGAATCCGCAACGCCTGAGGTTCCGTTGAATTCCGTGGAAAAACGAGGTGTTGTGTATTGGCATAGCTGAAATCAATTCCTTCTGTTGCCGTCCCTGGCACGAGGACTACATCTACACCTACCGTATCTTGAATAGCTGCAGAAATTGCAACATTAACATCAATATAACCAGCTCCTTCATCTACTCCAACTGCTGAGGTTTGGAAACCTAATACCGGGGTAGGATCTAATTCATTGTCTATAATCGTGTCAATTTGGCTTCCTTGAATAACTTTTACGGATGGGTCCAGACTCACTAGGTTCAAAACAAATATCTCGTCCCCTTCATAATCGACATCCTCAAAAAGAGGAATAGCGATGGTTTCGATGTTGGACCCTCCAGGCATAAATTGTACCGTTTGAGAAGTAGGGAAATTAAAATCCTGGCCTTCGGTTGCTGTTCCTCCTGGCGCTAAATCAATCCGGACATCTGTAGGTCTATCATCACTCGCATTTATAATTTCAACGGCAACGAAAATCCGTGGATCTCCTTCAGGAGTAGCCTGGGTTGCATTCACAAATTGAACACTTGAAGTATCATTATCTGCAATGTTTAAAGTAAATCTGCGCTCCCCAACAATAGCATTGGAACTTACATTGGCTAATTCCAAAATAGCGGTTTCCGTATTTTCTCTATTGGTGTCGTCAATTACTGGAATTGTAATCACTTTGGGGTTTCCATCCCCTGCATTAAAGGTAAGTGTGGTCGTGCTAAATTGAAAATCAGCCCCTTCTGTTGCCGTTCCATTCCCCAGAACTACATCTACTGTAGTTGGAACACTAGCACTTGGGTTAATAAGCTCAACGGTAAGGTCTGTTGTACCTACATCTTCATTTACATCATCCTCAATAAAGGAAAAAGTAACCTGTGTTTGGTCATTGTCGAAAATGGTAATGGAATGGGTTTCTTTGGCTCCCAATGTTACCCCTGCTGATGGGTTTTTTAAGGCTAAAGTAAAGGCCTCGTTCGGCTCTGGGGTATTATCGTCAATAATATCAACTAATATTTGCTGATTGGAGTTCGTCCCAGCTGGAAAAACGATCCGTTGTACAACAGGGTAATCAAAATCCAATCCTTCGGTAGCACTTCCACCGGCCAAGGTAACATCCACTTCTACATCCTGTGAAGCGTTGGGTTGCGACAAAGAAACAATCACTTTGGCGGTTCCGTCTCCTTCAAAAGCATTCTGATCAATAACCACAAACTCCACTTCTGGATTGTCGTTATCGGTAATATTTATGGCCGCTCTTTTGTCTATACCAACTGTTCCATTCTGCACCGCAGCAATTTCCAAATCAATAAACTCTGTTGGCTCAACAACAGCATCATCAATTAAAGAAACCTGGATAGTTTGTGGAGTGTTGTTTCCTGCAGGAAAGGTTAAAGTAACGGGGAAAGGATCTACAAAATCTACCCCTTGGGTTGCCGTTCCACCTGTTCTACGAATTTCACAACTAACGGCCTGACTAGGGTGAGGTGCTAAAAGCTCTACGACTACCTCTGCCTGAAAGCCTTCCGTTTGCACAATGTTAACCTCCTTGAAATTGAGCTCAGGAGAATCGTTATCGAGAATAGTAACGGTATCATTAACCAGGCCTAAAGTAGCATTCACAGGGGTTTTTAGCTCCAGAATAAAGTTTTCATCCCCTTCAATGATGGCGTCATCAGTAATGGGTATAAGAATGTTTTGTGTTTCACCTTCACCACCTGAAAAAGTTAAAGTTACTTCCGTTCCGTACATATAATCCGCACCCTCGGTAGCAGTACCGGTTCCTGTAAGTCCTATTGTAATTTCAGTTGGATTTGCACCTGCATCTGTCCTCGTTACATTTACCTTAATAGACCCCGCTGTTTCGTTGATGGAATGGTTTGCCAATTCAAACGACACCTGTGGAATCTCGTCATCTGTGATGGTAACTTCATGGCTATCTTTGGCTGGGTCAATTTCTACCGTTAAAGCCAATCCATTGTCCGGGTTAGACAGCTCAAAGGTGGCTGTTTCATCCCCTTCCGAAATAAGGTCATCAATAACCGTAAACTCTAAGGTATCTGTAAAATTTCCTGTACCAACAAATTCAAATTTGTTTCCCAATTTCTGACCAGCCCAGGTGAAATCCACCCCATCGGTTGCAGAACCAGAAACGCGAGTGACAACAACGGTGGTACTATCTGTATTGTTTTCTACTTTCCCAACAACCTTATGTACAATGCCTCCATTTTCAGCAACGGAAGATGTTAGGGTTTCGAAAGACAACCTAATTTTATCATTATCCTCAATGGTTAAGGTTACTGTATCCATGGCTGGATCGACCTGCGCACCATTACTAGCGTTGTTTAGGTATAACAAAAAAGTTTCGTCGGCCTCAGGAATAATGTCCTCATTAACGGTAATTATGAAGTCTACATCGGGAGCATTTGCGCCTACAAATTTTGCTGTATCAGCCAGGGCATAGGTAAAGTCGAGACCTGGAGTTGCTGTTCCTGCGGCACCTAAATCCAATGCCACCGCCGTTTCATTAATGTCTGAATAATCGCAATGCACGGTGACCATTAGATCATTGGATTCGTCATCACTTACTGCGGCGGTTGTAAAACTTAAAACCGGAACCGTAGCGGTGATCTCAATATCATCCAAAGCCACCTCATCAAAATTTAATCCGGCCACCGGTTCATCGGCGGTAAAGGACCATTTGAGGTAATAAAACGCTCCAGGTGCCCATGCCAAATTATTCAATGTAATGCGTTCATTCACGGCACGCCATTGATCGGCAACCAACAATGTATCTGAAAATTGATTGTTTCCTCCGGGGGTATACACTACGTCGTCCGAAGAATAAGAAAAGGCTGCCTTTACACTACCATCTGTTGAGTTCAGTGCACCCCAGTCAAAACCGAGAGCTATCGTGTTTACGGTTAGTCCCGTATTGTTTTCTATTTTTAATGTAAAAGCGGCCGAATCAATTGTTTCGTCCAACTTAACGCCAAGTGCCACGTTGACAGGGGCACCTGATGTTTCGAATGCATACACTCCACTGTCTTGAACAGGAGCAGCAAACTTTCCGTTTGCAAATGCCGGAGAAGTTTCAATTCCACCAAATGCCAAAGGGGTTTCTGAGCTTAGAACTACCCGCCAATCGTCGGAATCCAGTTGACCTGCTACCGGATCCGGGACAAATCCTGAACCTTCAAAACTTGTAAAATCAATCGTTTGCGGGGTGTTGATGGCATTGATCTGGTATTGTCCAAAAGACTGCAACCCTGAAAACAAACCAATACACGTCAGTAATAAACCAAATTTCCTCATGGTGTGGAACACAAATTAAATTCACAGATACATCTATCTGAAAGCTGTAAAAGTACGGATTTCCGTTAGGAAATGTGTACTTCAATAATGCTTTCAGAATTCAAACAGGACTGGCTTGGTTCAGGATGTATAGGAAATAACGGAAATCTGTACAATAGGTTGCTAGAAACCAAAGCTACGAGGCTATTTAAAAGCCAAAGAAACCAAAAAGGCCTTTCTTCTTCTTTTTATCTTTTTTTCCTTTTTCCCCATTATCCTTTTCTTTGGAATCCGCTCCTTCTTTTTCTCCTCCACCAATTTTTATCCCTGTTTCAGCATCCTTGGTTGGATCACCTACTTCATCAAAAATACCCGGTGCATCCAAGTCAGACTGAACACTTCCTTCCAACAGAATAGCCATTAACTCCGAGTCATCCGCCCCCCATCTAGGAGCAAGTGGATCCGCACCATACTTTGGTTTTGGTCTTTCGCCGTACATCTGAACAGCCGCTTTAAAAAAGGAACGTGCTTTTTCTCTTTGAAGCATGTCTTCCGGAGCTTTATTAAATTCTTCGTAAGCCCGGATGTAAAAAAAACGGGGATTTGTCCCGTCCACATCGTAGGCTTTTCTCACCCACATGTCGCGTTTTTCTCCGAATTTTTCTTGATTAGGAAAAGGCGAAACTCGGATTAACTCCATGAAATACCACGCCTTTAAAATATACATCTCCGCATATTTTGGACGCAACAATTCTGTTCTGTAGATGTAATAATCGGCGTCCTTTAAGATCTTATTTTTCTCCACTTGATCTTCGCACATCGATGCCTGGCGCAACATGGCATAGGCTGTCCAATAAAAACCTTCCCACTTATCGGTATTCTTATCAGCAATTACCTTTAGGCTTTTGGCAGCCTTGGCATATTCAGCGTAGGTTTTGGAATCTTCTAGAAACAAGATTTCGTTTTCCACCGCTTTCTCAAACTTCAACCCTCCACCAGCAAAAACAACGGCGCTCCACAACACTGCAATGAGTAATAATACCTTCTTCATAATTTATATTCCTAAAAATTTGAGCTCTAAAAGTACGAAAGATGCGTTAATACAGGGTACCGAATTTTAAAGGCATATTTGAAAGCTAAATTTCGGACCTGTTTAAGGCAAAAGAAGTAATTGCAAATCTGCTTTAAGATCTTTTTTTACACTATCAAAAGCCATGGCCAGATCTGGTTTAACCGGGTGCGATGGTGGCAACTTTATTTTTAATGGATCTACAGCAACACCATTTCTAAAAATACGGTAATCCAAATGGGGGCCGGTGGAATAACCGGTACTTCCTACATAGGCAATTAACTGCCCCTGTTTTACCCGAGCCCCATTGTATATCCCTTTTCCAAATTTGGATAAATGGAGATACATGGTCTCATAGGATCCGTTGTGCTTAATTTTGAGGTAATTACCATTTCCACGGCGGTATCCTTTTTTGATGATTTCCCCATCTCCGACAGCATATATGGGCGTTCCCATTGGCGCAGCATAATCCACGCCCAAGTGTGGACGCCGAACCTTAAGTACAGGATGAAATCGGCTGTAACTGAACTTTGAGCTAATCCGACTGTATTTTAATGGGGCTTTCAGAAAGGCCTTTTGCAAACTTTTCCCTTCCTGGTCGAAGTACTCCAAGCCATTGCCCTGATTAAAACCAAAGGCATATAAATTATCCCCAGAGTGATGGAACAAGGCCCCGTCAATAGCCTCTACTCCCCGAAACTCTTCGTTAATCCACTTTTCGCGGTAAATAACTTTTAAATAATCCCCTTTCCGGATGTGGTAAAAATCCAGCGACCAAGCATAGACTTCCTCTAACTTCACTACTAAATCTCTGCTCCCACCCATATTCACTATGGTCTGGTACAAACTCGATTTTATTTCCCCAGACAGTTCTTTTCTGACGTAGTGCGTAGGAAAAGCGGAACATTCGTAGGACAAAAAGTCCCCAAAAAATATCTTAGAATAATGCTCCTTGTCTTTGGAGTATATCAGTCCTTTTACTTGATTCTCTGCGCTTCCTTTAGCCAAAACCAGCAACAGCATATCCCGGGTATTTAACCTGCGCTCATTAAAAACGGAATCTGGCAATGCCGCAAGTTGAGCCACCGTAGAATATGGAACTCCATATTCTTGCAATAAACCGGAAAGGATGCTGTTTCTTTTTATTTGGATTCGCGTTGTATCGTAATCCTGCATAGACAAGCCTGCGAATTTTTTAATTTCAGGTTGAATTACAAGCGTATCCATCCGACCCGAAAGATCGGGCTCTGGATGATTGATCGTTCGGCCAGAAGAATAGAAAAGCACAATGCCAATCCCAATAAGGACCAGTATTGCAGCAATTATATGTTTTAGCTGACTTATTTCAGCAATTATTTTCCGCTTTGCCGCAGTGCTTTTTGCACCCAGTTTTTTCCCCATTCTTCAATTTCCGTTTCGGACCACAACTCTGGATAAAAAATACGCTTTTGAAAGCGAGGAGGCAAATATTTCTGCCAATTAGTCCCACCAGTTGCTGCAATATCCTCTGGGTCACGCTCCAGATAGCGTACTGCACTTTTATAGTGCGCCAATGGCCACGTAATGTTTACGTACACATCCAAAAAGCGCAATTCCTCTTTTATTTCAGAGGTCAACTCCCCTTTTGTTTCCAATACCTTGGCCAAAGACCATAGGTTTCCTGCAGCATAATCTTCTCCAAATCGGATTAGCTCCTCGGAATATCTTTCCTCAAATTGCTTTAAGGTAAGGGTCTTCTTTCCTGTCGCCAATTCCGTTGCCCCTTTTTTCCAATATATAGATTCGTACATGGCTGGGATGGGTTCTTTACCAGAAAATTTGGCCCGAAGATCTTTATCTATCAGATTAAAAAAATCTGTGGATGCAATTTCAATTTTTCGGTATTGAGCACTTTGAAATCCAGACGCAGGAAGCAAAGCCATTCTGAATTTCAGAAATTGCTCCTTTTCCATTCCATGTATCATCACCTCAAAACTGGTGGTTAATGCTTCAAAATACCTATTAATCCTTTGGATTCGAGTTAAAAAGAAGGTGCCATCAATTTCTTTTCCCTTTTTACACAGCTGCTCCATTTCCCGCAGAACAAGATTAAAGTACAATTCCGTTATCTGGTGATAAATAATAAAAATGGGTTCATCCGGGAAAGATGTTTTCGGCTTTTGAAGGCTGAGCAGGGTGTCTAAACTAACATAATCCCAATACGTTAAGTAGTCTGAATACAACAGGCCATCCAAATAAGAAACCATGTCTTGTCCTGACGCCTCAAATTTTTTCTTGAGGGCCTCTATTTTTTCGGTCAATTTAGGATCTAATGTCATAACTTAATTTACGAGTAAGTGGCACAAATCTATATTTTCTACTGGATTTGCCCAGAATTTCCAGACTCAAAAAAGGAAACTTTCAGGTTCCGTTCAAAAAACGAAAATCCATCCAAGCTATCCATCGCCAATTGGGATTGCTCCTCATTCACAAAATAAACAACAGCAACGCCTTTGGGTTCACCTGTTACCGGGTGTACCTTCCAATCTAGTTTTTCGAAACCACCTAAAACGCTCAACACCTCCTCCAGGTCTTCCTTTCTGGCACTAAAGTTGATGTTTTTGATACAAATAATGTTGGATTTCATAAACAGGTGCGTTCCAACAAAGCTAAGGGAGATTTCCAAGGATAAAAAAAGATTATCCAGAATTATTCTCCTATTTTGGTACAGTTTTGGCTTAAGACATACTATGAAAAACACAATCACTCTACTTTTTTCCTTTTTTCTCCTTGGTGGAATAGTCCAGGGACAAGACACTATTGCTTTAGACTCCTTAAGGGTTCTTCCGCAGACAGCCTTTCAGGTAGGGGAGGAATTGCAGTTTATTTTGCACTATGGATTTATCAATGCGGGAAAAGCCACCTTGCGGATTGAAAAGGGGGAAAAAAAATACTACGGCCGTCCTACCTACCACATTATCGGGGAAGGAAAAACCATGGGTGCCACCGACTGGTTTTTTAAGGTGCGCGACAAGTATGAAACCCACATTGACCAAGCCGGAATTTTTCCTTGGGAATTTAACCGTCGGGTGAATGAAGGTGGGTATAAAATAAAACAAGACTACTATTTCGAACACCACCAAGGAACGGTTAAGGACAACAAAAAAAAGGCTTACCCATTAGAAGCCGGAATGCAGGACATGTTATCCGCCTTTTATTACGCCAGAACTTTGGATTTTGAGTCGGCTAATTTTGGCGACACTTTTGACATTATCAGCTTTGTGGACGGGGAGCGATTTCCGATGCAAATTAAATTAATAGGCCGAGAAAAAGTAAGTACTAAAGTCGGGAAGTTCGATTGTTACCGATTTACACCTATGGTGCAAGAAGGTCGTGTATTTAAAGGCGAAGAAGACCTCAGCGTTTGGATTACTGCAGACGGCAATCACATTCCAGTCTTGGTGGAAGCAGAAGTACTTATTGGCTCGGTGCGCATGGAGTTATCCGGATATAAAAACCTAAGAAATCCGATTTCGAAAGTTCATTAGGTTTTCTTTTTGGCTGTCCTTTTTAGCCATTTTGGCAAAATGATTACGCCTACAAATAAGTAGGGATAATAGGTCATTAAGCGCCACACCAAAGCCAAAGCGCCTACAAATGCTAAGTCCATTTGGTCGCGCAAAAAGCTAGAAAAAGCCACTTCGGCAATTCCACTTCCTCCTGGAGTAGGGCTAATGAGCATAATAACCCACATCACCAGCTGCCGAGCGTACACCAATAAATGGTCGTCCACCACAAAAAAGGCCATCATTAAACAATTTACAACCCAATACCGGGCGGTCCAACTGAAAAAAGTGGCCCCAAAGGCTTTAAGCCAAAAGACAAAAGGTTTGCCCCGAAATGTTTTACTGGCTACAATAATTTCATCCCCAACTTCTCCCACCTTTTTCCGCCATTTCCGAAGGATGGGCAAAGAGAAAATTTTCAGAAGAAAATATTTAAACGCCCGAGGAATCATAAATACGCCCAAACTTATACTGATGGTGAGGAATAAAATAAACCCAAACCCCAACATAAAAACAGATTTTACATCTACATAATCCACTTCCGGAAAAAGGAGAGCATAGGGAATTAACAGAAAAACAATGGGTACTGTAATGATGTAAAAAAGCTCATCCAACAAAGCGGTAACAAGCACCACAGCAGTACTTCGACCCAAAGAAATCCCTTCTCTTTTGAGGATGAAAACCGCCAAACCAGAGCCACCAACCACAGATGGAGTGAGTGCAGAAGCAAACTCCCAGAGCATGATGGTATCAAAACTTTGGCGCCAGGAAAGTTGGTTATCTGTGAGTAAACGAATCCGGATCATGTAACCCAGATCCCGGAAAACCACCATTAATACACTAATGAATATCCAGAAAAAAGTCCAGCCTGTCCAATTGATGGAACTGAGTTTAACGTAGGGTTTAATCAGTACATAATCTCCACCTTCTTCCAGTGCAAACTCGGCTTCATTTTCCAAATCTACCACCCCGTCGGCATTGCCATCCACCCAACTATAATTTCCAAGACCGGGGTCTACTTGTTCAAAAACGGGGCTGGTTAAATTGGAATACAACAACCAACTTGCCGCAAGCAATCCGAAAAGGACCGGGATAATTAAGCGTTTAGGGCTAAGTTTTTGAGTTACGTCTTCCAATTTTGTCATTCCTAATGGTCGGTTTTATGAGGCACTTGCACTAATTTTCTTCGAATATAATTTTATCTCCCGCTCCAATTTCAATTTATACCTTTGAAGCATAAAATCCTAATTGTGAAAAAAGCATTTATCCTCAGCACTTGTGATACCTGTTCCAGAATATTGAAGGAGTTAAACCTCGACTCCAGCTGGACCATCATCGACATCAAAAAGGATCCTATTTCTGAAGCGGATTTAA
>JBLHJD010000030.1:0-20354 GCA_047618705.1 Luteibaculaceae bacterium | reverse complement strand
ATTAAAAAGCAACCACGGTTCCCAAATATAATTTCCGGAATCGTGCCGAACAAAGCCCATATCCAAAATGGAATCGTTGGTGGAAAAGCAGGATGCTTGGAGCTTAGGCCAAGCAATTTCTCCAACGTCAGAAAACCCAGTAGTATCAACAAAATACGCACTAACGGTGTCACTAATTGGGTTCAAGGTTAAAGTAGAGTCTTGCGCCTTAGTTAACAAAGGGAAAAACAGGGTAAAAATAACGAGGGGTATAAGTTTTTTCATTCGATCCTTCTTAAAGTCTGTAATTTATTAATAATTGTCGGATTTAACTTATTTTTTCGGTAAAGGATATGGTCTGGTAAATACATAATTACTTTCATCCGATAAAGCCTCATTGAGCGCGTAATTATCTTCATTAAACAAGGCTAAATCCGCGGGTGTTTTTGCTTGGGTTTGAGCAGCAAAACGGGCCATTAAACCCCTGGCCCTTTTTGCAAAAAATCCAACCATTTTAAATTCACCATCCTTCTCTTCTTTAAACTCCATATTTACCAAAAGGTTGTTTAGCCCTTTGGTCCCAATTGCCTTAAAATACTCGTTGGAAGCCAGATTTACAATGGGTTCTTCAATACTATTCAGATAATTCAACAGGGTTTGATCCCAAAACCGATAGAGGTTCGTTTTTTTGGGAGTTACAGCAAAGGAACTCCCCATTTCCAAGCGGTAGGGCATAATTCTATCCAAAGGTTTTAACACCCCATACAAACCGGAAAGGATAAAAAGGTGGTCTTGTAAAAATTGTATTTCTTGTGAGGCCAAGGAGTGAATATCCAATCCCAAATAAACACCACCGTTGAATAAATATCCAGCCGGCAAAGCGGTTTCGTGCCCATTAGCATCCCAGTTTTGGTTGCGATTAAAGTTCAACTCAGCTAAATCAGGGCTAATCCCCATCATTTTCTCAAGGCTTTGTGCCGATTTCTTTCTTAACTTTTGCATCAAATAATCAGCTTCCTCCAAAAACATAGGTCTGGACAAGGAGATGTTCGGAATTTCTGCCGTTTCATTCAATGATTTTGCTGGGCTAATAAGAAGTTTCATGGACTGTTAAATAATTTGCTTCGAAAATATGGAAATGAACGAACATAATTACCCGAAAGGAAAATCAGAAGAGAAGTGGAAGGAAAAGTTGGATGATTCCTCTTTTTCTATTCTGCGCGAAAAAGGAACGGAAGCCCCTTTCTCTGGGGAATTTAATATTCACAACAAGGATGGGGTATATGTTTGTAAGGGATGTGATACCCCCCTCTTTTCTCACGAGGGGAAATTTGATAGTGGGTGCGGTTGGCCTAGTTTTGATCGAGAATTAAAAAGTGGAATTGTGGAACAAAAATTGGATCAGAGCCTGGGCATGACACGCATGGAGATTCTGTGCTCCCAATGCGGTGGCCATTTAGGTCACATTTTTCCAGATGGCCCCACCTCTACTGGAGTTCGATATTGTGTTAATTCTGCTTCCTTGGATTTTAAAACAGAAAAATGAGAAGATTATTAATAATATTGGTTTGTGTGCTGCCAAGTTTAGGCTTTGCACAAATCGAAAACCCTAATTTCTGGACAGCCAACAATTACACCCCGAGTTACCAAAAATTAATTGATTGGTACCAACAGCTTGCCCGGGAAGACGCTCGTTTCAATTTACTGAACGAAGGCCTTTCTGATGCAGGAAAACCGATATATTCTTTTCAAATTATTCCGAAAGGGTGGAAAAGATCGGGAGGCATGGTGCTGTTTATCAACAATGCAATTCACCCTGGAGAACCTTGTGGTGTAAACGCTTCAGCCCAGTTAGCCTACGAAATTTATATGGGTAAAAAAGAGATTTCTAATACTGCTATTGTAATTATCCCTGCCTATAATATTGGTGGCATGCTGAACCGGTCTTCCTATTCCAGAGCAAATCAACTCGGTCCCAAGGAGTATGGATTTAGAGGAAATGCCAACAACCTCGATTTAAATCGGGATTTCATTAAAATGGATAGTGAAAACTCCAAGGTTTTTGCCAAAATATTCCACCGTTGGAAACCCGAAATTTTTGTAGATACCCACACCTCCAATGGTGCGGATTACCCGTATACAGGAACCCTTATTACTACCCAGATCGACAAACTAGGTAAACCGCTTGGCGATTTTGTAAAGGAGCAATTGGAACCATTCTTGTATCAACAAGTACGTATTGACGATTGGCCTTTAGTGCCGTACATTTATGGGTTTAATGGCAAGGACACCCCCTTGGAAGGCGGGATTTCCGACTACATGGATTCACCTCGATATAGCACCGGATATACGGCTCTTTTTGGAACGGTTGGATTTGTAACCGAAGCCCATATGTACAAACCTTTTCCGGCCCGGGTATTATTTACCCAAACATTTCTTGAGGAACTATACCGGTGGATGGAAATGCCGAGGAACAGGGCGGGGTTACAAGCGGCACAAAATGCCTACTACCAATCTCAAATCACAAAAACTGAACTTCCAATTTCCTGGACAATAACCGATGCAACTGCAGACAGCCTCTATTTCACGCAATACAAAAAAGAGCAAGAAATAAGCAAAGTAACAGGCTTGGATCATTGGATTTACAACACCCAAAAAATGGAGACCCGCCAAATTCCACACAGAAGGATTACTACCCAAGTTAATCGGAAAGTTCCTCCCTATTATTTGGTTCCGGCATCCAATAAAAAGGTCGTAGAACGTTTACAATTGGCTGGCGTAATTATGAAAAAGGCTCGTAAGGTGAGGTATGAGGTAAACGTGTATAAGTTTACTAAAGTTGAAGCCATTAAAATGCCTTATGAAGGTCATTATTACCACAATGTGGTTGAAATAGATACGGCCCGTTTATTTGTGTTTTTATCGGCTCCCTATTATGAAGTTTCTACCAACCAAATGGCGAAACGTTTTATTGTAGAAACCTTGGAGCCTGATGCCCCAGATTCGTTTTTTCGATGGAATTTCTTTGACAGCTGTTTGCAGCAAAAGGAATATTTCTCCGCTTTTTCCTTCGAGCCTAAGATGAACGATTATCTGGAAAAAAACCCAGAACTCAGAGTACAATTAAACCAAGCAAAAAAGGAAGACCCTGAATTGAGAAACAGCCACCAAAAACAACTCGATTTCTTATACTCAAACAGTCCTTTCCAAGAAAAAACGGCTTTTGTTTATCCCGTATATCGAGGAGTAAATAAATAGTTCATTTTTTTGCCTTGTAATTTGAAGGGCTTATGTAGTTTTGCAGCCCAAAGGAAAAAGAAATGTATAACAGAGAAGCGAAGTTTGCAATCATCCTAGCCTTGGTAGCATGGGCTGTTTACCAATTTACTGTCGGAAGCATTGGAAATGGAATCTTTTTCATTTTCCTTTCTGGTTTAGTGGTACTAACCGTTTTTAAAAACGAAAACTTACTGTGGGCTCTATTTCAATTAAGAAAAGGAGATACAGAAAAGGCATTAAAATCAGTGGATCGCGTAAAGGCACCACAAAAGCTCCTGAAAAGTCAGGAAGCGTACTATTATTATTTGCGTGGTTTACTAGAATCACAAACAAAAAGCTTAGGTAAAGCCGAAAAACATTTCATTAAAGCACTAAAAACTGGACTTCGATTAAAAGAGGACCAAGCTGTTGCAAAGCTAAACTTAGCTGGAATTGCGATGTCTAAAAGAAAAAAACGCGAAGCTCAGATGCTTCTTACTCAGGCTAAAAAACTGGACAAGAGGGGGTTATTGAATGAGCAAGTAAAACTTTTACAAAATCAGTTGCGGCGCATATAATTTTAGGTTATAATTGCACCCGTTTAGGGGGGATACTCAAGCGGCCAACGAGGGCAGACTGTAAATCTGCTGGTGTACACCTTCGCAGGTTCGAATCCTGCTCCCCCCACTTCAAAGCCATCCCATTAGGGATGGCTTTTTTTGTTTTTATATTTTAAGTGTGCTAATATCCTTTGTACTTTTACAAAAAAAATGGCCAACAAACTCATCAACACCGTTGTAAAGAATCGCTGTCCAAATTGCGGTAAAGGTTCCATTTTCGAAAGTAATAACTCGTACAATCTTCCTAAGCTCACAAAAATGCACAGTCATTGCCCTTCCTGCAATTTTATGTACGAGCGGGAAACAGGTTTCTTTTATGGAGCTTTGTACGTGAGTTATGGATTAAACTGCGCCGTATTTATAGCGGTATTTGCAGCCTTGGAATGGTTTGGCCCAGAAGACCTCAATGTTTACCTGGAAATTGGAATAATATCGGTGGTAATGCTTCTCCTGGTGCCCCTTATATTTCAGTGGTCTCGGCGCCTGTGGATGGTTCTATTTGGGAGCTAAGAATTTCACTCAAATGATTGAGGATTTCCTCCCGAAAATTCGACTCCAACAATTCGTGAACGCTGGTATTTAAAAGTTGCAAGGAACTAGGGCTTTCTAGCTTCGCTTGAAATTTAGCGGTAGATTCTGCGCTTGTAAGTTCATCGTTTTTCCCATGGTAAAAATGAACAGGAATGGTAAAACGCTTAATAAGCCGAGCCAACCGATCTCCCCGCCATGCTGAGAGTAAAAATAATCGGACTGAAATCCGATTATGCCCCTTATTTGGACCCATCAGTTCTTGTCGGGGTTCACTCCCATTGAGCGTTCGTTTTACTACAAAGGAAGGCCGCAAGAAAAATACAGCCCGAATTAATCCCCTTTGCCACCAGGGTAATTGGGATACTAAATTAAGCCAAGGAGAAAGTACAAATGCCGCTTTAAGGCGAGAGGGCCTTTTTTTCCATAGGTAACTTAAGGTGACCAAGGCCCCTAAACTGTGACCTACAATTACACCGCGTATTTGAAATCGTTTAAAGCCTTCATCGATGGCCATGCCCACGGCTAATTCAAACTCCCTAAATTTTCGGATATCTCCGGCCTTTCCTCCACTGGACCCATGGCCTGGTAAATCCAAGAAAATTTTGCCCACCCGATCTGTGTCTGGTAATTGCTTAAAATAATTTTGATACAATGTGCCAAATTCACCGAGGCCATGTACAACCAAAACCCAAGAACCAACAATTTTAGGAGCTAGGACATGCGCAAAAATGGCATTTCCATTAACTTCTCCTAATTGTATTTTCTCCAGTTCGCTCATACCCCTCTAATATGTCCAAAATCTGCGGGATTAATGCATTTTCGGAATCATTTTTCAAAACCTTTCCCCCACTGGCTTCCATTACTTCCTGGGGCATCTGATTTTCCATTCTTTTTTCCACATCCTCCGAAGCAACACCATCCCGCAACACAACCCGATTTATACGGACCTGTTTGGGAGCTGTAACAACCCACACGTCCATCAAGTCCTTATCCAAGTTATGGGAATAAATAAGGGCTGATTCTTTGAAAACAAAAGGGGATTCTGCATGCTCCAAACACCATTGCTGAAAATGCTGTTTTACCTTAGGGTGGATAATACTATTCAATTTTTCTAAGAGTGTGGGATCTTGAAAAACCAGTTTAGCAATGTAGGATCGGTTGTACTCGCCCTGGATATATGCCTGGGTACCAAATGCCGATATTAACTGAGTGCGAATTTCCACATCTGTTTTCACCAGCTCTTTTGCCCAAAAATCAGAATCGTAAACAAAAAAGTCCATGGTTCGCAAAATTTGCGAAACCATGGACTTTCCAGATCCGATACCACCGGTTATACCAATGGTCCTATTTTTTTTGTCCAAGGACAACTCCATCTTGAGAAAGGGCTGATTTTTCAATACGCAATTGACCACCTTCTGTTTCAATTACAACACTAGTTTCGGCAAGAGTCTTAATTTTCCCGTGAATACCACCCGCAGTAATAATCTTATCTCCTTCTTTTAATTCTTCTCTGAATTTCTTCAATTCCTTCGATTTTTTCATCTGAGGACGAATCATAAAGAAATAGAAAACTACAAAAACTCCAATCCAAGGAAGTAACGATACAAGTGGGTTTGCTCCTTCTGCAGGAGGCGCCATTAAAAATATTGTGTTCATATTTATTGTTGATTTAATAAAGTTTTAAGTTGGTTAGGAACAATTACTTCCGCTTTAATTTTTACAATTACTGTAGATGGATTTCCATTGGTAGAAATACGAACATTTCTGCTTACCTCTCCCATTTTATCCTCCGTATTAAAACTGACCAAGATCTCCCCAGAATCTCCGGGTTCAATTGCATCCTTTGGCCATGTTTTTGGAATGGTGCATCCACAATCCGATTTCACATCAAAAATAAGAGCCGGAGCATCTCCCTCATTGGTGAAAGTAAATGTGTGCTCTACTTTTTCACCCTGAGATAAAACCCCGAAATCGTGCACATTTGGTTCGAAAACCAAAACTGGCAACTTCTCACTTCCTTGCCCCGAAGCTGAATGAGGATTAAAAATCAACTCAGTCCCCTCCTTTTTCTCAGAAACACACGAGTTTAGAGTAATTAATAAGAGAAAAGAACAGCTAATTTTATTCAATAAGTCCACGTCCTATTTTTTTAATTTCACCTTCTGTTTTTAACTGCTGGAATAACTTATCCAAAACACCATTCAGAAAGGTTTTACTATTTTCAGTACTGTAAAACTTCGAAATCTCTATGAATTCGTTGATTGTCACTTTGGTTGGAATATCCTTGCAATACCTTGCCTCCGTAATGGCTAAATTCAACAACAACATATCAATTAAAGCAATCCTGTCCGATTCCCAGTTCGGAGTAATATCCGAAATCCAGGCGACGTGTTTGTCCCAATCGTCAATAGCCTTCCGGAACATATTCAAGAAATAATCCTTGTCTTCTAATTCATCCCGAAACAAAGGAAGCATGGTTTTAAACTCGTCGTCGGACTCCTCTACCGCCTTAAGTGTTTTAATAACCATACTCGCTGCTAAATCCAGATCATCCGTCCAAAGAATGGATTTTTCCTCCAAGAAAAACTGTAATTTCTCATCGTTTATCCACACTTTACGAAAAACATGAACCAGGGCGGTTTTGTCTTTAGCAAAATCTGTTTTTGGAGCCTGCATGTATTCCAAAAAGATGGGGTTTTCAAAAGAAATGCGAAGAAGGTGGCGAATTAACTCCTGTTCTTCCGACCAAACATCAATCTTAAAATGATCCTTATTATTCTTAATATCTCTGTTCTCATTCAGGAAAACCAAAACAGGGTTATTAATTAACCGGGTATTTGGATTTAGGTCTTCCTCCGTGGGTAGTTTTTTCTTTTTCCCATCTTCCATTTTCATGGTGGCGGCATGGTGCACATCACCAAATAAAGAAAGAAGGTAGAAGTATAGCTCCCTAAATTTGTTCAGGCTTTCCATCAACTCGCGTTCTGCGGTGGCCTTATTTGGGAAACTACCTTGTTTGTATGCATATAAAATATGCAATAGTTTTATGCGTAAGTGTCTGCGATTCAGCATTAAACTTATAGGGATTTACAGATTTGTCCAATGGCTTTAATTCGTTCTTCAGCCATCTGATTGGCTATGCGAAAGGTAGGTATTCCTTCCACAGCAGACCTATCTAATACAGTTAAACATGTATCATAAATAGCTTCTGCTTTTTTCATGGCGGCATCAGCTCCATATCCAACAACTTCGGCATAACAGTTGATGATACCACCAGCGTTAATTAAAAAGTCGGGAGCGTAAATAATACCTTTATCCATAACCGCCTGACCGTGAATTGATTCATTAGCCAATTGGTTGTTTGCTGCCCCAGCGATAATAGAGCACTTGAGCTGTGCCAACGTTTCATCATTTACAGTAGCACCTAAAGCACATGGAGCATAAATGTCCATATCGGCCGTGTAGACTTCATCTAATTCCAGGGCAACTACACTCGGGTATTTATTAATGATAGCTTGAATTCGGTCTTCGTGGATATCGGCAATCATTACTTTGGCGTTTTCCTTGACAAGTAGGTCCACTAAATATTCACCTACATGACCAACACCTTGAACAACTATGCGTTTTCCAGATAGATTCTCAGATCCATATTGTTTTTTAGCGGCAGCCTTCATTCCCATGTAAACACCAAAGGCAGTCACGGGTGAAGGATCACCCGTACCACCAAGGTACTCAGGTTTCCCTGCTACATATTCGGTTTCCATGGATACCCACTCAATATCCTGAGTATTGATTCCAACATCCTCTGCTGTAATGTATTTTCCGCCTAAACTATCGACGAATTTTCCGAATCTTCTGAATAGCGCTTCGGATTTGTGTTGACGGCTGTCTCCGATAATCACCGCCTTACCACCACCTAAGTTTAATCCTGTAATAGCGGATTTATAGGACATTCCTCTACTTAAACGAAGTACATCGTTCAAAGCTTCCATTTCGTTGGCGTAATTCCACATCCGTGTTCCACCAAGGGCTGGACCCAATACCGTGTTGTGAATAGCAATTATTGCTTTAAGGCCAGTTACCTTGTCTTGGCAAAACACCACCTGCTCATGATCCATTTCGGTCATGGGAGCAATCACAGGATTATTAGTCAAATTCTCGAACGACATTCCTATAAATAATTAAATAAAGATCATTTTAAAGTACCTTTGTCTGGTCCCTTAAGGAGGACAAAAATAGAAATTCTTGCCGTTGCGCAGCCATGAAACATTTACAATATCTTAATAAATATTTATTCAAATATCGAGGGCAACTATCCTTGGGGGTTTTATTCATTATTCTGACTAATCTTTTTGCGGTTTACAGCCCCAAAATAGTGCGTATTGCAATTAATTCCGCGGAGCAAATTATTTCGCATTCAGGCAATTCCCTGTTTTCTGCCCCAGACTTGGTATTACTCTTTGACGTTTTTGGTCTACCCGTGCCTTCATCACTTGTATACGCTGGTGGTATGGACAAGGTAAACCTGATTGGAACCATCGCTTTATTGATGGGAGCTTGTTACCTAATGACGTTCATTATTAAAGGGGTTTTCTTGTTTTTAACTCGCCAAATGGTGATTGTGGTGTCCCGAAAAATTGAGTTCGATCTTAAAAATGAAATATTTGCTCAGTACCAAAGATTAGATACTGCATTTTATAAAAGGAATAACACTGGGGACCTCATGAACCGGATTTCGGAGGATGTTTCGAAAGTAAGAATGTACTTAGGGCCTGCCATTATGTACACCATTAACCTTACTTTTCTGTTCATCATGTCCCTTTCCGCCATGTTTGTGGTGAACGCTGAATTAACCATTTATGTGTTAATTCCTTTGCCTATAATGTCCGTTCTTATTTACTACGTCTCCAACCGCATAAATCAGAAAAGTGAGCAGGTTCAGCGGCAACAAAGCGTATTATCAACCCTTTCCCAAGAAGCATTTAGTGGTGTTCGTGTCCTTAAAAGTTACAACAGAACTGAGGAGGAAGTAAACCGCTTTGAAGACGCTTGTGGGGAATATAAAAACAAAACTTTATCCCTCGTAAAAACAGAAGCTCTCTTCCACCCCATTATCCTTTTACTTATTGGACTTAGCACCATTATTACCATTTATGTGGGAGGGTTAAAAGCCATGGATGGGACTATCCAGGTGGGGAACATCGCTGAATTTGTGATTTATGTTAACATGCTTACCTGGCCATTTGCCAGTGTTGGTTGGGTAACCTCATTAGTTCAACGCGCCGCTGCAAGTCAAGAAAGAATCAACGACTTTTTAAAAGTAGAGCCCACCATCAAAAGTGGAACTAATTACCCCAATACTTTTAATGGTGAACTGGTATTTAAGGATGTTAGTTTAACCTACCCAATGACCAACATAACCGCACTTAAAAATCTAAATTTCACCATTCCGTCCGGAAAAACGGTGGCTTTTATAGGTAAAACAGGAAGTGGAAAATCTTCCATTGTTGCCTTAATAAATAGGCTCTATGATCCTAGTTCTGGTTCCATAAGTGTGGACGGGCAAAACCTAAATACCTTGGATTTAGACCGGTACCGAAAAAGTATTGGATTTGTGCCACAAGATGTTTTCCTTTTTTCAGACACGGTTAAGAACAACATCCTATTCGGAATTGAAGGGGATGCGAGTCAGGAAGAGGTAGAATGGGCAGCCAAGTTTGCTCATGTTCATCATAACATTACCGACTTACCAAAAAAATACGAAACTATCCTTGGAGAACGAGGGGTTAACTTAAGTGGGGGACAAAAACAACGTATTTCTATTGCACGAGCAGTGATGCGCAAACCAAAGATTGCGATTTTTGATGATTGTTTGTCCGCTGTTGATACTGAAACCGAGGAAATTATTTTGGGGAATTTATCCACGTTTATCACAGACCGAACAGCCATTTTAGTGAGTCACCGTATTTCGGGGGTGAAAAATGCAGACCACATCTTTTTCCTAGAAAATGGGGAAATCACAGAACAAGGAACCCACAGTCAACTCCTTGATAAAGAGGGGACTTACCGTGCCCTCTTTATTCAGCAACAGTTGGAGTCGGAAGAAAAAGAAGGACAGGATTAGGTTAGAAATAAATAATTGCTATTTTTGGTGGATATCGAATTAAAGCGTTGAAGATGGCTGATGGATTTGAAAATCGAGAGGATATTTACTCGAAAGCAGTAAGAGCAGGAAAAAGAACCTATTTTTTTGATGTTAAAGCAACTCGTGGGAACGATTTGTACTTAACAATCACAGAAAGCAAAAAAAGGTTTGCGGATGATGGAAAACACATCTATGAAAAGCACAAGCTATTCCTTTATAAAGAGGATTTCGAAAAATTCCTGGAAGGAATTAACGACTGTGTAGATCAAATTCACAAATTAAAAGATTCGAATGAAGATTTCGCGACTGAAGAACCAGTGAGTGCAGAAGCGGAAAACGAATTCACAACTGTAGATTTTGAAGACCTGGGATAATCCCTTTCTTTATACCTTTAAGGGCCGCTGACAGCGGCCCTTTTTTTTGCTTAAATTTTGAGAAAACTCCTAGCCTGGCTTTTTTGTGCAGTCTTACTTTTTCCTTTGTTAGGACTGTTTATTCACCAATGGGATTGGTACGCTTTCTTTTCCACGTGGTTCTCCCTGAACACTGGAATTATCCTGCTAGATACGCTGAAATTAGTAGGATTAGTTGCCGTATTTTTAATAGTCCTAGGATTAATCACCGGCCTTGCCGACTTTTTTTTCAACCCCAAAAAAAAGTGGTCTTTTATCCATTTATTACCCTTGAGCATTCCCCTGTACCTTGGTACCTTCTCCTATGGGTTTATTCAGGGAAGACCTGCTTGGAGTAGCCTCCAATTCCTTTTTCCGGATGGGGGATTTTCCTTATTTAGTTTAGCCCTAATTTTCTCGTTTTTACTCTATCCCTACGTTTATGTTGGAGTAAAAATAAGCTGTTCTGGAATTAGTACAAGTCAATGGGAAACACTTTCCTTATATGGATCTATCAGGTCAAAAGCAGCATTTGTTTTCCAGAAAATAGCACCTGGGCTTTTTGGAGGAGTGTTCTTAGCCAGTTTTGAAGTGCTGAACGAATTCGGAGCCATCAAATATGCGGGGCTAAACACCTTAACTACAGCCATTTTCCAAGAGTGGTTTAGTAAAGGGAATTTAAGTGGAGCACTCTATTTGGCGCAAATTCTTTTAATTTTAGCCTTCACCTTAAATTACCTCAAAAACAAACTAGGCAGCCATCAGGAAAGTGAAAACGCAGTTCGAATTAAGGCACCAAAAGCATTTCAGTTTTTGGGTTTAGGAATTGCTCATCTCCCCTTAATTCCTGGTTTTATTATTCCGTTGGTAGTTTATATATACGGGATTTTTAATTCCGAACCCGACTACGGGGAACTAGCTTCTGGTATTGGAAATAGTTTGATGCTGATGGGACTAGTGGTTGGAGTAGCCCTAATTTTGGGTCTTGCTTTATCCATCTACCTAGCTCGGAAAAAATCGCCGGTACTGGAATCGGGAATCACCTTGGGCTACACTATCCCAGGTGCTCTACTTGCAATAGGTTTTTTGGGCATTACATCCATATTACCTGCATCCGTTCCCATTTATATCACAGCTCCTTTTTTCTGCCTGTCCTACATCGTTTTTGTCCGCCTATTCCCCGTCCTTTTTCACCCCTTGCAAAACAGAAGTAAACATGTCTCAAAATCGGCATTAGAAAATTGTGAGATTCAGGGAATTAACGTTTTTCAACGACTCAAAAACTACTGGATTCCTCATTTTTCACCGGCCTTAATAGGTGGGGCTATGTTTTTGGCTGTGGATGTTCTGAAAGAATTACCCATCACCTTAATTTTACGTCCATTCAACTTCAGTACCCTGGCCACCCTCAGTTATGAATATGCTGAGGATGAAATGTTACTGTCTTCCTTCCACTTTGGAATTTGGATTATTCTAGTAAGCTTAATTACACTTATTGTTCATGAAACAGTTGTCCGTAAAAAACTTAAGTAAAACCTTTGATTCCGATTTCAAACTTTCCGTTGAAGATGTAACCATTCAGGAAGGAGATTTCTTAGCTATTCTGGGTGGAAGTGGCTCTGGTAAATCAACCCTACTGCGTTGCTTAGCGGGTTTAGAAAAAGGGGACACAGGAAGCATAACTTGGGGTGACCAAGTTTTCCAGAACACGAGCAATTTTAAGCGTCCAAAAAAACGAAACCTAAACATGGTTTTTCAAGATTTTGGATTATTGCCCAACCTAACCGTGGAGCAAAATATTGAATTGGGGAGTAAACAAAGTGTTGATACTCAAGACACCCTGTATAAAGTTGGATTAGGAAAAAAAGGAGCCAGCTACCCCCATGAATTATCAGGAGGTGAAAAACAGCGTGTTGCCTTGGCCCGAGCCCTTCGGAATCCGAAACCACTACTCTTGCTCGACGAGCCATTAAGCTCCATAGATCCTACCTTAAGAATGGAGCTACGGGAACTAATTTCATCGGTTCACAGAAGCACAGAGGGTACGTCCATTTTGGTAAGCCACGATCCTGAAGATGTTATTGCGTTGGCCAACAAAGTGCTCATTTTAGACGCTGGTAAAGCAGTGTGGTTTGGGACTATTTCTGAGTTGTTTAAACCTACAAGTTTGGCCCCTGCACTTTGGAATCCACGATGTACCGTATTGCTTGGGGAGGTTTGGAATCACATTTATGGAACCAAGCTAGAAAACACTGCTTATTTCGTGCTGGAATTCTCTGATTTTTTGGCAGCATCTAGGAATGAAAAGGAAGCCAAATCGATAATCCCCGGATGGGAAATGGACCAAGTAGGATATTATACCCCTTGGGGTTTAGTTAGTATTGTTCAGCCAAAATCGTTGGGATCCCTTGTGGCTTTAAAACCCAATCCTGGCCGCTTCAAAAAATTGGATCACCAAAAATAGGGTACAAAAAAAGGAGGGATTAGCCCTCCTTTTTTTTTATTCTTCAAATGTAAAATAGGTTAAACCAACTGACTTTCGACTAGGCAGTTGTACAAATGTTTTTTCAAATCTTCATTCACTTCTACCAAAGGCAAACGCAAATGTGTAGAGCAAATGTTCAAGGTTTTAAGAACTTCTTTAATTCCAGCGGGGTTTCCGTCAGCAAACAAGGCTTGAATTAAATCGAAAAGGCGGAAATGGATGCTTTGCGCCAAGTTCATATTCCCTTCAAAATAGGCCTTTATCATGTTGGAAAACTCCTTAGGAAAAGCATTTCCAACAACACTGATTACTCCTTCAGCACCCAGAGCTAACATAGGTAGAGTGAGGGCGTCATCTCCGGAAAGCACATCAAAACCCAACGGTTTGTATTTCAGAATTTCCGATACTTGCTCTAAGTTTCCACTGGCTTCCTTAATGGCAATAATATTGTCAAAATCTTCAGCCAGATTTAGGGTTGTATCTGCCGCCATATTGGACGCTGTTCTTCCTGGCACATTATACAAAATGATAGGCAAGTCTGTGCATTCAGCCAAAGCCGAATAATGGGCATAAATTCCAGCCTGATTTGGTTTATTATAATGTGGCGAAGCGCTTAATATTCCATCAACACCTTTGGGAATCGTTTGAAATTCTTTGCAAACCTCACGTGTGTTATTTCCTCCAACACCCAAAACAATTGGCAAACGGCCTTTGTTAATTTGGAGTACAAAATCCAACGTCTTTTGTTTCTCTTCGTTAGATAAAACTGGGGTTTCGCCAGTGGTACCTTGAACAACCAAAAAATCAGAGCCATTACCTATGAGGTGCTCTGTTAACTTCTCAAGGCTTTTGTAATCTACATCTCCACCTTCTTGAAAAGGAGTAACCATGGCCACGCCTAATCCTCTAAACCTTTTTTGCATCGTTCTTGTTTATGATATTCAGGTAATGAAAAACTTGTTTTGTAAACTCTTCCATAGTCGACTTTTGTCCACCTATCATCAGTTCATAAAAGGGCTCATTTTCGGGTTTATAAAACCCTACCTTAAACTCGGCTTCGCTCATCGCCAAAAGTTTAGTTCCAGGAGGAAGTACGTTTTTCGTGAAATCAATTAAAATATTGAAATTTTTCCGAGCAAAATCAAGGAAGGCTTTTCCTTTTGATTTTGGCTTGTAAAATACAGTGTAGTCGTTTTTGGTGTAAATCAGGACATCCTTAATGGAATGAGCTAAATAGCTAGGTAACTTTTTTCTAGGGTGGCGGGTGATACCCAGAGCGGATACATCCTTGATACCATGCTTAGTTTTCACCTCTTTTATTAAACGTTGAATTAGGTCAAATTCCTTCCGGTTGTCTGCGTTGAACAAAAAACATAGGGAATTGGCAGAATCTAAATTATACACTTGAGGAACTCTTGGTCCTTTCAAGTTTTTTCGGACAAAATATCCGCTAATCCACTTTCTAAAATTATTAATCAAGTCAATTTAGTTTTAAAACAAAATCATCTTCACTTAAAAGATCTACTCCCAAGTTTTTGGCTTTTTCCAATTTGGAAGGGCCCATTTTATCTCCAGCAATCAAAAAATCAACATTTTTTGATACACTGCTTTTAATAGTTCCACCATTGGTCTCCACAAGTTGTTTAATATCATCCCGAGAGTAATTCTTAAAAACCCCTGATACGACAAAGCTTAAACCTGTTAATTTATCTCCTTTCGGAGTTGTTTCCTCCTCCAGTTCAAAACATAAACCGTGGTTTTTGAGACGATCAATATTATTAAGATTTTCCTGATTTCCAAAGTATTCAACAATACTTTCCGCAATTTTATCTCCAACCTCCTCAGTATTAACGAGATCGTCCATTTTTGCATTTTGCAAATCACCAATTTTAGGAAATGATTGCACCAATTTTTTTGCGGTGGTTTCCCCAACATGTCGGATCCCAATTCCAAACAATATTTTGGCATATGATTTCGACTTGGAGGCCTCTATACCATTCAATAAATTGGTAATACTCTTTTCCTTTAATCCCTCAACTCCAACAAAATCTGCTTCCTGTAAATCATATAAATCTGCCGGAGTAGCTATTTTGCCATTTTCAACAAAAGTGGAAATAGTTTCTTTCCCCCAACCTTGGATATCCAAAGCTTTTTTCGAAATAAAGTGCTCAATTCTTCCTTTAATCTGAGGAGGACAATGGTGGGTGTTGGGACAGTAATGCTGAGCCTCACCTTCGTTCCTAATTAGCGGAGTTTCGCATTCCGGGCATGTTTCGGGAAAGGTAACTTGCTTTAATTCACTTCTATTTCCCTGATTTTCTACGCCAACGATTTTTGGTATTATCTCCCCCCCTTTTTCAACCAAAACCACATCTCCTAAGCGAAGATCCAGTTTTTCAATTTGGTCGAGATTGTGAAGGCTAGCCCTTTTCACTGTTGTTCCAGCCAACAAGACTGGTGATAAATGAGCCACTGGGGTAATTGCTCCCGTTCTTCCAACCTGAAAGGATACCTTTTCTAAAAGGGTAGATTGTTGCTCGGTTTCAAATTTATAGGCCACGGCCCATTTAGGAAACTTAGCCGTATATCCAAGTTCCTCTTGAATTCTAAATTCATTGATTTTAAGGACTGTCCCATCAATTTCAAAGCCCAATTTACCCCGATTTTCATCCCAGAATTGAACAAATTCCATGACATCCTTAGGACTAGAGCAAAGGCTTACCCTGTTTTTTTGAGCTTCTGGCACAGGAAAACCCAACTTGGAAATAAGTCTAAACCCCGATTCTAGATTGTCCATTGCATCAATTCCTGTAACACTGTAACAAAACAGGTTTAAGTTGCGTTTAGCAACCTCTGCAGAATCCAGAAGCTTTAGCGTACCCGAGGCCGTATTCCTAGGATTGGCGTATAAAGGCAAGCCTTGCTCCTCTCGGAGTGCATTTAAATCATCAAAGTCCTTTCTAAAGAGGACTATTTCACCTCGAACTTCGAAAAAGTTTTGCGGGGCACCCGGGGGCAATACTAAGGGGATACTTTTGATGGTTCTTACATTATTGGTAACATCCTCTCCAAAAGAACCGTCACCTCTGGTAAGGGCTTTTATTAACACCCCATTCTCGTACCATAAACTAATGGCAACCCCATCATACTTTAATTCGGCCAAAACAGGTGGAAAACCACCCCATTCCTTCTCAATCCGATTAAAAAAAGCATCTAACTCATCCTGAGAATACGTATTGGAAAGGCTAAGCATGGGGTTTTTATGTTCCACTTTCTCAAACCCTTCTGCCACATTACCGCCCACGCGTTTTGTTGGGCTATTAGGGTCCGACAACTCTGGGAATTCAAGTTCCAGTTCTTCCAATTCTTTCATGAGCGCATCAAACTCTCTGTCCGAAACTTCAGAAGTACTTTCTTGGTAGTACTGGTGATTGAGTCGATGCAATTCCTTGCGCAATAACAGAAGGCGTTCCTTTGATGTCTTGGTCATAGATTTAAAAGGCTTCTAATGTCCATAAATCAGTATTGATGGATTTCCCGTTCTTAAAAAAGTAGGTTCCCCATTTAGCCACAATTTTTAGGTATTCATCCCCTTCATCTCCTTTTACAACTACCCTTTTAATAACTTTCCTGTTGAGCTCGTCAATTATCTCTTCCGTTATTCCTTGGGGATATTCCTTGGCTAATTCAGACCTATATCCACTGGTCACAGGTTTGGTGTGGTACACCGTTTTATTGCTTTCCACCGCTCTTTGTTGGATCTTTTTTCTATTCTCCTCCAACCTAGCCATTTCCTCTTTTCTTCGTTCATTAGCCATCTGGTCAACCTCTCCCGATAAATCAGCCTCCACAATTTCCCGATTCAAGGAAGAGTCCTGGAGTGCTTTATTCCGCTCTGCCAGTTCGCGCTTTTTTGCTTCTTGATCCGCCAATTCTTTTTCCAAATCGGTTTCATCGCCTTCGTAAAAACTAACATCTCCAAACGAGGTGGTTTTGCGCTCTGCATTTTTACGTTTTTCTTCCCACTCCGCCTGTTTTTGCTTAGCAATAGCCAATCTATCCTGATATTTAGCGTCATTAGGTCTCACCTTTACCGCGTTTTCGAAACTTGCCACAGCCGACCCGAATTCAAATTCTGTTTCGAATTTTTCTCCATTCTGGTAAAACTCTTCCGCGCGCAACAGGGCTTCCTGCTCCAACCTTTTTTGCTCCTTGGCCCGATTTAACTGATCCAATGGATACGATTCTCCAGGCTTCAGGCTTTGCGCCTTTTCAAAATCCCGAATGGAAGCGTCCCAATCCCCATTGTTCAAATTTTGATCTCCTGAAGCAATGAATTGGGCATATTCTGCATTCAAAACTTCTTGCGCCTTTTGTTCTGCTAACAAGCGGGTAGCTTCTTCTTTTTTATCCTTCACCAAAGGGTTATTCGGGAAAATAGTCAAGGCCTTATCAAACTGTGTAATTGACTCTGCAAATTGGCCTTGAGTTAAGGCAAATTCACCTTGTTGCACGAAGCCATCAAAGTTTTTCTGGTTGGTTTCTTTTTCAGCCAACAAAGCTTTGATGGACTCAATTTTGTTTCCAGGATTCGGGTTTTCTGGAAAAATGGACTGGGCTTGTGCATACAAATCCATAGCCAAATCGAAATTCTCTCCCGCTTCTTGCGCCGCAGCTTGTCCCATTAAATCTCGGAACATTACTTTATCCGCTTCAATTTTTATCGCGGCCTGGCGTGCTAACGCCACTGCTGCTATTCCTTTTTTGGCTTCTTCATCATTTTCACGAACAACCAAAGCCTTGTTGTATGCAGCCTCTGCTCCATCAAAATTCTGAACCCCCATAGCCATTTGAGCTTCGTTCATGGCTGCCCGGTAATTTTTCTCAATTTCAGCTAATTCCGTCATTCGAAGTTCAATGTCTCTCACCCGGCCTTCGGAATACGCATCACCTGGTTTCTCAACCAAGGCCTCTTTAAATGTAGCCAAGGCTGTTTCGTATTGCTCTGCGGAAAGTTCTGTTTCTCCCCGAGCAACAATATCATTGTATTTCTGCTCCTTCGCTTGAGCTTCTTGTTGCTCCGCCATTTTTGATTCGGCATCACTAATTAGTGTTGGGATTTCAGTGTTGTTTGGAACCAAATCTAATGCCAATTTAAAGTCAGCAATGGCTTCAGCATATTGTTTAGCCCCCACTTTCACTTTTCCACCATCAATATATTCGCGAACTTGTTGTCGCAAAGCCATTTCCTGGGCTTTTTCAACATTAATTTTATCCAATTGGATGCCCGGGTAGGTTTCATTTTCTTTTAAAACCAGGGCTTCGGTGTAAAATAAGGTCGCATTTTTCCAATCACGTTCCGTAAAATAACCATCGGCCTTAGTGATTAGTTCCGCATACTTACTGTCCCTTTCTTCCACACTTTTTTGCTCCTCCAATTTCTGATTAGCAAGTGCAATTTGTTGCCCCGGATATACCTCTCCTGGTTTAATTTCCAATGCTGCTTGGTAGGCAATAATAGACTCTTGGTATTTACCTGCATTAAAAGACTCGTCACCGCCCGACAATAACGTCCGGTATGCTTCTTCTCTTTTTTCGATTTCGTTTATTTGGCTCCGAACAAACTCCAACTTCTTTAATGCCTCTGCTTGTTCCGGAATAATTTGAAGTGCTTCTTGGTACCTTACCTCTGCGTCAATCCACTTCGATGTACTTTCGAACTCGCGGGCTTCTACCATTTTAGCATCAAACTGCCCTTGGACTTCCTGCTGAGCCAAAGCCTCTGATTTCCTCCTATTTACCAGCTCTAATTGTTCTGTTGCCACCTGGTCCCCAGGAACTAAATCCAAGGCTTGTTGAAATCCAACAATAGCCTGGTCAAAACTTCCTTTTTCCAAATTCACCCTACCTACTTCCATTGCCTGGTTGTACGCTGATTGAAGGGCTAGTTGATCGGCCTGAATACTTAATATTTTCTCAATTTGTCCTTTGGGATATACCTCATTGGATTTGAGGTTACTTGCATTGGTATACAAGCTTTTGGCATTGTCCCAATTCTTTTGTTCAAAAGCAAAATCGGCTTGTTGGATAAGGTCTTTGTATTGCGCATTTAAAGCCTCGTCTTCTGCTCTTCGCTCCCCGATAAGAGCAAGCTGATTTGTGGGGTAGGACTCGGAAGGTTGAGTTTGGTTTGCCTGCCGATACGCACTTTCTGCTCTATCCCATTCCTGGTTTGCAAACGCTGCATCTCCATCCCGAATCGCCTCGGCATAAGAGCTTTGTTTATCCAATAATCCTTGCGCTAATTGTTTCTTTTCGGTGGCTTGTTGATCACCGGGAATTAATTGCAAAGCCTGATCGTAGGTGCTAATAGCCATGGAATATGACTCCTGAGCAACCAAATCATCTGCTTTTAAAACTAATTCTTGGAAGGCTATATTCAGTTTCTTTTGCTCTTCTGCCCTTTTCTTTATCTCACCTAATATCCGTCTGGTTTCAGTCAATTTAGCAATGGCATCCGCATTTCCTTTCTTAAGATCTACGGCCGTGGCGAATGCAATTTCTGCATTTTGATAATCTTCAACACCAAATGCTTGATTTCCCGTTTCCATTGCTTTGGCAAAATCCAGATCCAATCGTTCGTTCTTCTTTTGTTCTTCAAATCCCTGTTTGGCCCTGTCCAACTCCATTTCAGCTGTTGGTTCTTCAGGAATAATCGTCAAGGCTTTTTCAAAAGAAGCAATAGCCTGCTGGTAATTTAGCGAAGCAGCGCTTTCGGCTCCATTTACCATGGCCTCTGCAAAAGCTTTAGACTTTGCATTCTCCGCTAATTCTTGATTTTCTTGGTCCTTTAATTGGCGCTTTAATTCATCAATTTGAGCGCGAGGATATACCTCCTCTGGCTTAACTCCCAACGCTCTTTCATAATTCTCGATTGCCAGTTG
>JBLHJD010000029.1:0-20365 GCA_047618705.1 Luteibaculaceae bacterium | reverse complement strand
AATTAAGGGTGAGTTTCCGTTAATAAATGCTTGATAGTATTTGATATACTTTGCCTGGTCGCCCTTAGATGCCGTTGCTTTTTCTTTTAAATAATCCGGATTGGAAATTATTTTGGCAAATTCACTGTTCGGATATTCATAGGTGATTAAGTCTGAGTAATAAAAAGAAGAGCTTTTACTATCGAAGGACATAAATGACGCCTCCCCTTCTTCTCTTTCTAAATAGTTTCTGTATAATAGGTAGTACAACGTTAATTTTTTATCCGTATTCGGAAAACGACTTAGCAAATTCTCAAATGATTCAGTAGACCCTTGTAGGTCATCGAAATTTTGTTTAAATAATTTCCCTGCTTCAAATAAAGCCTCTTCCACTTCGCGTTCTTTTGTAGCTTGGATTAGTGGGTCAAATGGGATTCCCTTTTTTAAATCTTCAATATCTATTTCAACAATATCAAAGTTTGGATCGTTGGTGCTATTGTCTTGTGGGTCAGAGCCACCAGAGCTTATTCCCTTTGCTTCAAATCGCCAGAAATCTTCCAAAGGTCGCGGACCCCATTTTTGGTTAAAACTCGCCTCACCTTGGCCTCTAACTTGGTCATTGTAAAAATACCAGGCCGATGTACCCAGTGCATTCGTTGCTGCAACGGCCGTGGTCTGATTTGCTAGGGCTGCTCTTTGAGCGTCCATCATGTCATTGGCAATTTTTTTCAACTTTCGATTCAACTCACTTTCTGGAAGTCGAGCTAGGTGTAGCAAGGAATCGTTGGCCTGCACAATTTTTAATTGGTCCACCAATTGACCTAATTTTTTTTCCTTATCCTTTATTTCCGCTGCATGCGGATAAGATTCAGGAATCCGCGCTACGGCACTGTCGTAATTAATTTGCGATAAGAAAAAGTTGCGTTCGTCAAAATATAACTCTGCCAACCGTAAGTAACTCCTGGTTTGTTGAGCTGGATTTCTGATTTCTGTGGTGGTACTTTTTTCGAAATAAGCAATGGCTTTTTCCTTTTCCTTTAGGCGAATTTCTATTTCCCCAAGTGCAAAATAAATCTGGTCAAAATAATCTTTGTTTTTATCGTCGGACAGCATTTTTAACAATTCCCGCCGAACTATTGGCGCGTTGTTTTTTCCCGTGACCGCAGTGGCGCGGTTAATTTTCGAATAAAACTGAAGGTCGTAGGATCCGTTGTTGTCCGAAACAGAAGCGTAAGCTTTTAAGGCATTGTTGTCATCTCCAATTTCTTTGTATAACTGGGCTAGCAAAAAGTACAAGCGGGCTCTTTCCTTTTTTTTCCGGGTTTCTCGGATAGCCGATTTTACGGAAGGAATAGCGGTTTCATAGTTTCCCTGTATTATTTCGAGTTGAGCTCTTGTTTTGTGAAGTTCTTTCGGGAAGCGTTTTGGGAAGGAACTTTTTTGTTCTAATTTACTTAAAGCTAGTCCCGCATCCTTGGTGTTTTCGGCTTCTAAAAAAGTTCTCGCCTCATACAATTTGGCCCAAGCAGAAGAAGGCTCATCTGGATAAGAGATAAATACATAATTAAATGCCCGAGCGGCTTCTTCGAAATTTCTGTTGTAGTAATGGGATAAACCAATTGTGTAATAACTTTCATCAATCCACTTGCACTTTTCTTCCCCCCGAATATCCATGGAGTGGTACTCAATTACATGTGAGCATTTTTCAATTGCTTTGTCCATGTAAGGCTTCAAGCTTGTTGCCTCATCCTCGGTAACCATGAAATAGGCAGGGAGTATGGATAAGAAATTCTCCTTTTTGGACTCTTTAACCTGCTTAACACCTTCTTTAATGGCTTCCCGAGCATTAAAGTATCCGTTGTAACGCGCGGTCGTATTGTGGTATGCCCTGTTAACGAAGCGGTCGTTTTTTTGAGAACACGAAACCAGAAGCAAAATAATGCTGGCTAAAAAAAAGGCGGGCTTAAAATGTTTTTGGTTTATCACAACGTTCAATAAGGGGAATTTGCTATCACTAAACTCAATAATGGCAAAATTATTTTAATTTTTATGGGTTTTAGATTTTATTGTGGTTCTATTTCAGATATTTGCGGTAAATGGATGTTAAATCAAAAGATAATAGAGAAAATAAGCGGCTACTCGGAAAGCTGAAAAGCAAGTATCGCTTGGTGATTTTAAATGAGCAATCTTTTGAAGAGCGATTTTCCTCTCGTTTATCGCCTTTAAATGTAATTACCGGTATAGGTGTTGCGTTTTTGGTGGTGGCTTTCATTTTTATTAGCACCATTGTTTTTACACCGATTAAGGAGTTTATTCCAGGATATACCGACAGTAATGTCCGGGAAATGGCTATTGAAGCCAGTCTTAAGGTGGATAGTATTGAAGGGGTGTTGCGAATTCGGGATCAATATGTACAAAATCTACTGGCAATTTTGCACGGAAACCCCCCAATGGATAGCATTGATGTCATGGGAGAAGATGGACTAAAATACGCCAACCTCGATTTCGATAAGTCGGATAAAGATTCAATACTTAGGAAGCAAGTAGAGGAAGAGGACAGATTTAACTTCTCTTTAACAGATGATAAGCCAATTCTGGATATGGGCTTGGGTGAAATTTATTTTTTCACGCCTTTGAAAGGGGAGATTTCTCAGAAATTCAACGCTATTGAAGAACATTACGGGGTTGATATTGTAACGGAGGAAGGCGCTTCAGTGCAATCCGTGTTGCCTGGGACTGTTGTTTTTTCTGGTTGGACTCAAGAAGGAGGGAATGTGGTCCAGATTTTGCACGAGGGCGAGTTGCTTTCTGTGTACAAGCATAACAGCAAAATATTTACTGAGGTAGGTCAGAAAATTAAGGCAGGAGAAAGTATTGCTATTGTTGGGAATACGGGCGAATTTAGCACGGGTCCTCATTTGCACTTTGAATTGTGGAGAAAAGGAATACCAGTAAATCCAGAACACATAATCGAATTTAAATAAGTATGAAACAATTCCTGAGTGCATTATTTGCTGGTCGGATTCACCGACGCATGAACCGATGGAAGCAAAATCCGATTGCCGCTCAGAAAAATACGTTTGCCCATTTAATTCATAAAGGGAAAAATACGGTATTTGGAAAAGATCATTTGTTCTCCGAAATTCACTCCTATGCCGACTTTAAAGCACGGGTTCCAGCTCGGGATTACGAGGAATTGAAGCCTTGGTTGGACCGAGTTGCTAATGGTGAAGCCGACATTACTTGGCCGGGAATTGCTGAGATTTTGTGTAAAACTAGCGGAACAACCAGTGGTGCCAAGTTTATTCCACTTACCAAAGACTCTATCCCTACACATATTAATGGTGCGCGAGATGCATTGTTAAACTACATTAAGGTTTCTGGGAAAAAAGGGTTTGTGAATCGCAAAATGATTTTTCTCCAAGGAAGTCCAAAGCTGGAGAGCGGAAAAGGGGTGCCTTACGGGAGACTCTCCGGTATTGTGGCCAACTTTGTGCCTAAGTATCTTCAGACAAATCGGGTTCCTAGTTATACCGTAAACTGCATAGAGGATTGGGAGTCAAAGCTCGACGCTGTTATTGAGGAAACCGGTCCTTTGGATATGGGGCTCATCTCAGGGATCCCTTCTTGGGTACAAATGTACTTTGAACGATTGCTCGAAAAAACCGGGAAAAACACCGTGTTAGACGTGTTTCCAAATTTTGAGTTGTTTGTGTATGGTGGGGTGAATTTTGAACCTTACAGGTCGCGCTTTAACCGATTAATAGGTAAGGAAATCCCAAGTTTAGAGTTGTATCCTGCTAGTGAAGGTTTTATTGCTTTTCAAGATTCCTGGTCAGAACCTGGTTTGTTATTAAATTTGGCCGCGGGCGTGTTTTACGAATTTATCCCTTGTTCAGAGCTGGACGATGAAAACCCATCCAGATTGTCATTGGAAGAGGTGAAATTGGGTGTGAATTACGCCATTATTCTTAATACTAATGCAGGCTTGTGGGGTTACTCAATTGGGGATTCAATCAAATTTGTTTCTTTATTTCCTTTCCGGATTGTTGTAACGGGAAGAATAAAACACTACACTTCCGCTTTTGGGGAACATGTTATTGCCGAAGAAGTAGAAGAAGCCATGCGTTTTGCAATGGATGAGACGGGTATTGAGGTGGTAGAGTTTACAGTGGCTCCACAGTTGGCTCCGGAAACAGGATTGCCTTACCACGAATGGTTAGTGGAGTTTAGTAAAAATGATTTAAAATTGGATTCCTTTTCCAGGATTTTAGACCAAAAAATGCAGGAGCAAAACCCGTATTATTTGGACCTGATTAAGGGGAATATCCTCCAACCCGCCTTAGTTACCCAATTGCCGCAGAAAGCATTTGTTACCTATATGAAAAGTGAAGGGAAGCTTGGAGGGCAGAATAAAATTCCACGCCTGTCGAATAATCGCAGCTTAGCGGAAAAATTGACCGCCTTATCCAGAAAGACCTAAATATAATCTAAAAAACTCGTGCTTTTCCATACGGAGGTGTACCTTCGCGCGGTTAAGCGAATGTTGAACCCTTATAATTTGTAGTTTGTTTCAGAACTTACGCGGAATTATTATATTCCAACAATAATTTTGTATAAGTTTGCACAGAATGTGAATTATATCCAATTAATATCGAATGATGTTAAGGTTTTTTAAAGCAGGTATTCTTGCTCTTTTTTTCGTGTCCTTCGCAGCAGTTGCCCAGGACCCAGGCTACGCCGTCTCGTCGGTTTCTTTGAATTCAGGAGGCACAAGTTGCGCTGTCTGTGACGTGGTCAACGAAACAGATGCTCTTGGGAACACTCCCGGGACCAATAGTACTATTGTTCTAAACGGGGGATCTACGGATGGTTTTGTTTCTCAAACGCTTCAGTTTGCTGAAATAGGAGATCCCGGAGATATGGTTACTGTTCTTTTTGAATTGGCGGATACGTTAATTGGCGATTTAAATGCACAGGGAAATATGGCTGTGAATAGTGCCTTAGGAGGGGTTGTTAATAACGACAGCAAAACCCTTAATAATGGAGGCATCACCCTTTTGGGTGCGGGTAAATTCTACTTCGTTTTTGAGTCCGGAGCTTCTTTTGATCGTGTTACCATTTCTATAAATGCAGGTACTGTTGCTGCTGGTGCAGTAGAATTGAAGGTTTTCACGGCTAGGATTAACAAGTTCGCAGATTTTGTGAGTATTTATGATTCTTGCGAAAAGCCAGGCACGCATACGGATGGAATTGCTGGAACGTGTCAAGGTGCTCCTGCTCCGACCTGTTCTGTGACAAACCCAACATTTGCTTATGATGCTGACCCAGCTACAGCTTCAGAAATGTCCGTAGCGCTTGGATTAGGTGCTGAGGCTTTTCAACGGGTTTTCTGGGATAACCCGTCTTGTAGTACTGACAGCATCTATGTTAAGTTTGGGATTGAAGACGCATTGTTTAACGCAGGCCTGCTCGGAAACGTTATTCTTACACCCTATTTTAATGGGGTTGCTGGAACACCAGTCCTTTTCGAAACCCAGGCTGTAACGGCACTGGCTGAAGAATCTCAATATTACCTTGTTCACTATCCACAACAAGTATTTGATGCTGTTGAGATTAGAATTGTATCCACTGCAGGTTATCTTTTTCAGTTTAACGTTTACGATATTTGCATGATTCGTCAAGCACCTCCTCGGGCTGCTGACGGTAGGGTTGTAAATGTATGTCATGGGGATGATGTAACAGTTTCTTTAAATCCAACTCCATCTACTTTGTCTCGTTGGTACCTCACACCAACAGGTGGTTCTCCGCTTATTGATGGGCCGAACAGAACAATTTATGCGGATGGAGATTCTATGTTGGTTAAAAACAACACAGTTACTACCACTTATTACTTAGAGAGTTTTAATACCAATAACGGGTGTACTTCCCAGAAAAGAGATTCTGTAATTGTTTCGGTTTATCCGCAGGTGCCAGAAGCATTTATTTCGGATACGCTTATTGCTTGTTACAAGGATGTTGTTACTATTGCACCACAGCCATTGGGTTCTATTTTTAGATTCTATAGCGACTCTTTAGGAACTATGCCAATTGATACGGCGACTTCCTTGACCATATTTAATATCACTAACGACACCACCTTTTACGTAGTTAACACATACTTGGATATTTGTCCAAGCGATGTTGTTGTTCCTGCATTTATTAAGGTTTTGGATGATGTGGTTTCTCCGGGAATACGTCCTGTATATGTGTTCTGTTCTACAACAGACCAGGTTTCTATTTCTGTTCCTAACCCTGTTGCGGGTGCCACATACAGATGGTACGATACGGAAGATCAAAGTGTAAATGCACCAACTTTTGTAGGGACAGAGTTTGTTTTTCCAAACGGAGTTACTGCGAATGATACATTGTATGTAGAAGGGCAGAAAGGATTCTGTGACGAAGGTCGCCGTTACCCAGTGTACATATTTGCTTCTACTGAGCCAGATGTTACTGTGCCGGATTCTGTATTATATGTATGCGATGGAGATAGTGTAAATGTATTTGCAGAGTCAACTAATCCTTTGGGACAGTTTGCTTGGTACGATTCTTTAACTTCAACAACCCCAATTTTTTTAGGGAATCCATTTGTTGCTGTTGATAACGATACAATCCGCACCTTGTATGTGGAAGCTAAGTTTGAAAACTGTGCAAGTGATGTCCGCAAAAGAGTAGATGTTATTTCCGTTGATGAACTTCAAAACAATTTGGATGAGCTTTCTTCTGCTGCGTGTAGAGGGGAAGACTTGTTAATGGAATTGATTTTGGATATTGACGGATTAGATTACCGTTGGTACGATATCGATGATAATTTAATTGCAGATAACGAAAGCTTTACGGTTCCTGCTTTGGCAAACGACACAAGTTTCTACCTTGAGATTACACAGCTTCCATGCCTTGGTCAAACAAGAATTTTGGTTGAAATTGTAGTGGTAGATCCTCCAACAATTGCTGTTGCGAACCAAATTAAATATTACTGTACAGGTGATGCTGTATTGTTAGAAGGACAGCCTTCCGTTGGTGCAACAATTAACTGGTACGATGAGCCTGTTGATGGTAACCTACTTATTATTGGTAACCCAGTAAACTACGCTCCTCCTGCTTCCTTTGCTGACACGGCAGTGGTTTGGGCTCAAGGTAATATTGGACGTTGTGGTTCTGCAGACAGAGTTGCTGTGGCACTTATCCGTAGCGATGATGTAGCACAAGCGGTAGTGAATGTTCCTGTTATTTGTATTGGAGCCAATGCAACCTTGGTTGCGCAATCCCTAATCCCAAACACTGGGTTTAAGTGGTACGATGCTCCAGTTAACGGAAACCAAATTGGTGCAGGTCCTACCTTTAATACAGGAACCCTTAACCAAACGACTACGTACTACGTAGAAAACTTGTTCAACGGAATTTGTTCTGGAACTGCAAGAACTGAGGTTGAGGTTATTGTTGAGGATGTTTTAGCATCTCCAACTACTTCTTGTTCACAGGCTACAGGATCTGATTTTGTTGAATTTGTTTGGGATGATGTTCCGGGCGTTGTTGAATACATTGTTACGATTGATAACGGTGCCCCTTTCACATTACCTGCTGGAACGACCACTTTCCGTGTAGACGGATTGGATCCGTCTACCACAGTTGAAATGAGAATTCAAGCAAAAGCACTGGCAACTTGTAGTACTTCTCCAATTGCTTTCCAAGCGTGTACATCTGAATTGTGTTCTCAAATTTTGGCAGCAACAGATCAGGCTGTTTACGATGTGTGTGAAGGCGAAACGGCCGTTGTTACTTTGTTGAACTTACCTGTTAATGCGGTGGTTGAATTGGATGGTGTTATCCGCCAAGTAACCAGCTTTAATCTAGGTCCAAATGCAGTAGGGACAAAAGGGTATGATTTCAGAATTTGGGTTGCGAACCAACCAATGTGTGATACATTATCTTTTACAACTCAGGTTAATACCTATGCACTTCCTGTAATCGACATTGATGTTGAAGTTAGAAGTACTCCAACGGTAGGGCAGTTTGTTAACTCTTTCAGATTCATTAACAACAGTGCAGACAACAACTCATGGTTGTGGAACTTTGGAGATGGTACTATATCTACGGAATATTCGCCTGTTCATAATTATACCACCGAAGGAGAATACGATGTAACACTTACTGTTACAAGTAGTTTTGGATGTGTTGCTACCGGACGTTTCGATGGTAAAATTCAGGTAAGTACGGTTCCGGACATTTTTATTCCGAACACATTTACACCAAACAACGATACAAAGAATGATTTCTGGCGCGTATTTGCCAAAAACATTATTCGTGGAGACGTACGCGTATTTAACCAATATGGTAACCTTGTTTTCGAAAGTGATGACTGGGAAGCCGAGTGGGACGGAACCTACAATGGGGAAGACTTACCTTCAGGGGTATATGTGTACCAAGTAATATTGTTCGACTACTTAGAAATTAAGTACGAAAAAGAAGGAACTATCAACTTAATCCGTAAATAAGAATGACGGTCTTAGGGAATTTTATCAAAAAAGGTCTAACCTTATCAGCTGTCCTTTTGGGTATGGCTGTGATGGCACAGGATGCGCATTTTTCGCAATACTTTAGATCACCACTTCATACTAACCCAGCTTTAACGGGTCAGATTAATGGAACAGTTCGTATAAACGCACTTTACCGGTCTCAATGGGGGTCTGTGGGTAATGATTATTCGAACACAGCTTTTAGCGCGGATATTAAGCACAATGAGTGGGGATTTGGTGTCTCTATTGTTGATCAGGTTGCTGGTCCCAATGAATTTAATACACTGAATGCAGCTTTGTCTGCATCCTACGATTTAAGTATTGCTTCAGGATCTGCAGCGTCGAACCACCATTTTGTTTTTGGTCTTCAGTTGGGGGTTATAAACAAGTATGTAAATAACGACAACGCAACATACGCAGGTGAGTGGAACAGTGTTTTTGGACACCAACCAGGAACTTCAGGTGAAAATTTGGAAAGCTTGAATCTTACAAGTCCAGATTTGAATTTTGGATTTTTGTGGTTCGATGGATCGCCATACAAAACATTTGCTCCTTTTGCAGGGATTACAGCCAATCATTTAACGTCTCCACGAGATAACTTTAAGGATGATAATGATCCTGCAAGTGCCGCACGTGAGAAATCAGCTTTGCCTTTCCGTTCAACGTTGCACGGAGGGGTTCGGATTAGAACATCTGCAGATATTGAGATTACACCTCATGCCTCTGTTATGTTCCAAAATAATTCGTACAACATAATTGTTGGGGCAACGGGGTCTTATGCTTTAATTGATACCTATACACGTGTGGAAGCAGGTGTATGGTACCGAGTGCAAGATGCAATTGTTCCTTATTTTGGTCTAACCCATAAAGATTTCCAAGTTGGGGTTTCTTATGATATAGTTTTGTCTTCTTTGAATGACGTTGGTAGAGTTAAAAACGCTTTCGAAGTTTCATTAACTTACATCAGAAGTAAGCGCAACATGAAGGAAGATTTTATTTGTCCTAGACTTTAGTCCAGAAAACCACTTTGATATATGAAAAGGTCGATCCTTTTGTTAGTTGGGATGCTTTCCTTTAGCATTTTAGCATTTTCCCAAAGTATTAAGAATGATTTGGAATATGGTGACCAATCATTCGAAGCCGGAAACTACTACAATGCAGTAAAGTATTACTTGCAAGTTTTCAACACTTTTGATAATCCCGAACAAACCCTATTCCCTTTTAAAGGAGCTAATCCTTTAAAAAAGAATGAGGAGTTTGAAGTGTACAAATACGTTTGTGGACGTTTGGGGGAATCTTATTTTAATTACAAAGATTATCCGGAAGCGGAAATCTGGTTCGCAAAGGCGGTAACGCTTGAAGAATATAAGGATTTGCAGCACCTAAGTAACTATGGTGTAACCCTTCGTGCAAACCAAAAGTATGAGGAGGCCCTTGTTCAATTGAAGAAGGCCCTTTACTTGCACAACCCAGACTTTATCACTAATCCTGATGGAGTGCAATTTGAAGACGAAAAGTCAAAGGCTTTTGCTGAAGATTTACAGTACGAAATTGCCTGTTGTGAATACGCAATGGTTGCCTTAAAAACGCCAACTTCTTCCAATTTAGAGAAGATGCAAGCGACTGTTATTAACGAGGAAAACTCAAGTAACTACGCTGGATCTGACATTGGTGAAAACCGGATGTTGTTCACAAGCTCTCGCTTTAAAAGAAAGAATCCGACGTCCAAAAGAAAAGGAGCTTACGTAAATAGCTTAATGACGTACAATGTTATTGATAGCAACATGTATGCTATTGATTTCGGATTTGGCTTGGATAGACATGCTGCTTCAGCAAGTACTACGGAAGACAATCAATACATGTACTTCACAAGCTGGTCAGAGGAGGTTGAAAAACCTGCTTACCGCATTTATATGGCGCGCCCTTTAAATGATTCACTTTGGGATAGAGCAATTCCTTTAAACTCCGTTGTAAACCTTCCAGAATCGAGAAACATTCAGCCATTTGTTACTAGAGACGGTAAATACTTGTACTGGGCGTCTAACCGAAACGAAGGCTTTGGTGGTTTGGACATATACTACTGCCGTTTGGATGAGTATGGTATGCCAATTGGACGTGCTTTTAACCTGGGACCAAGTGTAAACACAAAACGAGACGATCAGGCTCCTTTCTTTGATGAATTTGCTCAGACTTTGTATTTCTCCTCCAATGGAAGAATCGGGATGGGTGGATTGGATATTTTTTATTCGGACCGCGATGGTAAAGGATGGAAAATAGCAGAGAATGTTGGATATCCGATCAACAGCTCCAAAGACGAAGGTTATTTTTCCCTAATGAAAGAAGGGAATTATGCCTATGTATCTTCTGACAGATCTGAAGGATGTTGTTATGAACTGTTTACCACAGAAATTAACCGTTCTACCATTTGTGGGGTTGTTACAGATGCTGTGGATGAGAGTTTCTTGGAAGGCGTTAATGTTGTTCTTTTTGATGAAGAAGGGAACGAATTACTAACTGCCACTACCGATGAGAACGGTCTATATTTTTTCCCTGTTATTCGCGGGAGAGAATACCTAATCACCTACGATAAGGAGAATTTTCTTGGAGACGAGCTAGTTGTTTCTTCAGGTACCTTGAATTATGAAACAACGAACAACCTGCCAATTGTTAGTTTAATTACTACGGAGATTGACCGTGCTGTTAAATTGAAGAATATTTTCTACGATTATAACAGCTATAAGCTAAGACCTGAGTCGGAACTTGTATTGGATAAATTGGCTCGCCAATTGGTAAATTACCCGTACTTGGTTATTGAACTAGGATCGCACACAGATTCAAAAGGTACAGAAGGATACAACCTTAAGTTGTCCCGTCAACGTTCCCAAAGTTCTGTTGATTACCTAATTTCCAAGGGAGTTAGTAAAAAGATGCTTTTGGCAAAAGGATATGGTGAATCCCAACCTAAATTCCGCAACACAAATGCGGATGGTAGCGACAACCCAACTAATCGTCAGAAAAATAGAAGAACAGAATTTAAGGTTACCCGCAACAAGATGTTGGAAGGAACCAATTAAATCAAGCCAATATTTTTAATGTAAAAGGCCCGACTTGTCGGGCCTTTTTTTTGAAGGAAAAATGCAAAAGGGAATAGCTGTACTAGGATCTACTGGATCTATTGGAACTCAAACGTTGGAGGTGATTCAGGAAAACCCTGAATTGTTCCGAGTGGAAGTGCTAACGGCTGGGTCCAACGGTAAATTACTTTTAGAACAGGCCAAATTATTCCGGCCCAACGTTGTTGTTATCCAAAACGAAGCGGAGTACTACCGGATAAAGGACATTCTTTGGGATTTGGATATAAAATGTTATTGTGGGGCTCAAGCCCTGAATGACGTGGTTCAAATGGAAAGCGTTGACCTTGTTTTAACAGCCTTAGTTGGTTTCGCAGGCTTGGAGCCAACGGTTAAGGCCATTGAGGCGAAAAAGACCCTTGCAATTGCCAATAAAGAAACCCTTGTAGTCGCGGGTGAATTAATTACAAAATTAGCTAAGGAAAATGGTGTAGCAATTATGCCTGTTGATTCGGAGCATTCAGCCATTTTTCAATGTTTGGTTGGTGAATGGCAAAACCCCATCGAAAAAATTATCCTTACCGCTAGCGGTGGGCCTTTCCGGACCAAGGAAAAGGAATTCCTCCAGCACGTTACACCGGCAATGGCCTTGAAACACCCGAATTGGGAAATGGGCGCCAAAATCACCATCGATTCAAGCACTCTAATGAACAAAGGCTTAGAAGTAATTGAAGCCAAGTGGTTATTTAACCTGAAGCCTGAGCAAATTGACGTGGTTGTTCATCCCGAAAGTATTGCCCACAGTTTTGTTCAATTTGAAGATGGTTCCGTAAAGGCACAATTGGGATTACCAGATATGAAACTCCCTATCTTGTTTGCAATGGCCTATCCTAAAAGGGTAAAAACGAGTTATCCAAGAATGGATTTAGCCCAACTTTCTAAATTAAACTTTGAAGAACCTCGCAGAGCAGATTTTCCTTGTCTAGATTTGGCGTTTGAAGCCATGCACAAAGGAGGATTTACCCCGTGTATATTGAATGCCGCCAATGAAATAGTTGTGGAGGCGTTTTTGCAAGAAAAAATACCATATTTGGATATTCCGAAGCGCATTAAACATGCCATGGATACCCTCGAATTTAAAGAACCAATTACCCTTGAAAACCTAATTACCGTTGATCGGAAAACACGGGAATTTGTAAGCAATAATATTTAGAATGGAATTATTAATAAAAGCTGGACAGCTCCTTTTGAGTTTGTCCATTTTGGTTTTACTGCATGAGTTGGGACATTTTATCCCTGCGAAGTTGTTTAAAACACGGGTTGAGAAATTCTATCTCTTTTTTGATCCTTGGTTTAGCCTTTTTAAATTCAAAAAGGGAGGGACTGAATATGGAATAGGATGGTTGCCTCTTGGGGGTTACGTGAAAATTGCCGGGATGATTGATGAGTCCATGGACAAGGAACAATTGGGCAAAGAACCGGAACCGTGGGAATTCAGATCCAAACCCGCATGGCAACGCCTTATTATTATGGTAGGTGGTGTTACGGTGAACATTATTTTGGCCTGTTTCATCTATGCCTGTATACTGATGTCATGGGGTGAAGAGAAACTGCCAACAGCCAATCTTACATACGGACTCGAATGTGTTGATTCTTTGGCTTTTGATTTAGGTTTTCAGCATGGGGATAACATCCTCTATGTTGGAGAAACGCCCGTTGATTTTTTCGGGGAAATTATGCCTAAGCTTCTTTTGGAAGAAGCCAACACCGTTACTGTTTTGCGGAATGGATTTGAAACAAAAATTGATTACTCCAGTGAGGGTGTTGGTCGGATTATCCGGAATGAATCTCAGTTGTTTGTTCCGCGGTCTCCAATAATTGTTAACCAGGTTAAGAAAGGGAGTGCTGCAGAAATAGCCGGACTTATGCGGGGCGATTTATTAGTTGGGATGGACAGCATACCCGTTCAATTTTATGAGCAGTTAATAAAGATCAGCGTCAATAAAGCCGAGCAACCCACCAAATTATCCATTGTTCGTGACGGCCAAAATATGGAATTGGAAGTTACACCTGATGCAGAAGGTAAATTGGGGTTTTATAGGGTAGGAACGAGCATAGCTGAACTTAAAGAGTTTGGGGTTATTTCTACTGTTAAAAAGCAATATGGATTTTTGGAAAGTTTGCCTGCAGGGGTAAACAAGGCTGGCGAAAAGTTGAGTAATTACATAAAGCAATTTAAGCTCATTTTTAACAGTGAAACTGAGGCATACAAGCAGGTTGGTGGTTTTGGCGCAATGGCCAAAATGTTTTCGCCTACTTGGGATTGGTTGCGTTTTTGGGAAATGACGGCCTTTTTATCCATCATGTTAGCCTTCATGAATATCTTGCCTATCCCAGCTTTGGACGGTGGGCATGTGCTTTTCCTTTTGTATGAAATTATAACTCGGCGGAAACCCAATGAGAAGTTTATGGAGTATGCCCAAATGACCGGGATGATCCTTTTACTTGCTTTATTGGTTCTGGCCAATGGAAACGATATCCTGAAGGTTTTTCAATAGGAAATTGGAATTTTTTGAATTTTGAAAGTTGCCACTCTTGTGGCAACTTTTTTTTTATCTTTCAATTCAACTAACAAGCTACATGAATACCTTCTCGTTCATCATTGCCGCTTCTGTGGTTGTGATATTGTCCTACGTGTTTAATATCATTTCCAAAAAAACCAGCATCCCCAGCGTACTCATGCTGATTGCTACAGGAATGATTATCAAACAAATGATGGTAGCACTCAACATCCCTTTGAAGGATTTGATGCCCTCCCTGGAAATTTTGGGAACAGTTGGTTTAATCATGATTGTATTAGAGGCCGCCTTGGACCTGAAGCTGTCCAAGGAAAAATGGCCTACCATCTGGAAGAGTTTTACGGTTGGGCTCTTAGGCTTGGTGTTCTCTTCCTTTGCAGCAGCCATGGTTATCAATTACTTTGCCATCCATGATCCAATGGTAGCCTTGGTATATGCCATCCCCTTATCCATTATGTCCAGTGCCATTATCATTCCAAGTGTGGGTGATTTAGAACCGGCCAAAAAGGAATTTATGATTTATGAAAGCACCTTTTCTGACATTTTGGGGATTATGTTTTTCTATTTTTTGGTGGGGAACTTAGAAGCGTCTTCGGCCAACGAAGTACTATCCGATGTTATCATTAATATTTCCTTGACCATAGTGCTGTCCATAATTGTGAGTTATGGTTTAATTCTGATTTTCCAAAAACTAACCGCACAAGTAAAACTGTTCCTCCTTATTGCCGTTCTTTTGTTGTTGTACTCCATTGGTAAACTTTTCCACCTTTCCAGCCTGATTATCATTTTGGTTTTTGGATTGTTACTCAACAATCACACCCTGTTTTTCCGAGGGAAAATGAGGAAATTAATCAATCCAGAAGCCCTAAAAGGAACCTTGCATGATTTTCATTTGGTAACCATGGAAACGGCCTTTGTTGTTAGAACTTTTTTCTTTGTGATTTTTGGAATCACCATTAGTTTGGGGAGTTTGGTAGACCTTCAGGTAACCATTATTAGCTTGCTCATCATAGCCGGTTTGTACGGAGTAAGGTGGTGTGTGCTGAAACTTATATTAGGAAAGAGTGTTACTCCAGAATTATACATCGCACCTCGGGGTTTAATTACCATATTGTTGTTTTTTGCCATTCCCGACGACATAAAAGCAGAAGGATTCAATTCTGCTATCCTTTTATTTGTTATTATTACTACTAGTATTATTATGACTATATCCCTTATTTCAGAAGGGAAAAAGAAAAAGGAAGAAATTCAGGAAACTTCAGAGGAAGAAGCCGAAGGAGCCATTGCCGAAATTGAATAACACCATTGCCCATGAAATGTATTATTGTTGATGATGAAAAAATGAGCCAAATGATGGTTCAAAAATGCGTGGAACAAGTTCCTTATTTGGATCTTGTTACTGTGTGTGATAATGCAATTGAGGCCTCTGAAATTATTCGAAAATCGGACATTGACCTGATTTTTTTAGACATTGAAATGCCCGAAATGACCGGGATAGAGTTTGTAAATAATTTTTCTGTTCCCCAGATAATTTTTATTACCTCAAAACCGGAGTTTGCCACAGAAGCATTCGATTTAGACGTAACAGATTACATTGTAAAACCGGTGGATTTGGTGCGTTTCTTAAAAGCGGTGAGTAAGGCCAAGGATCGGTTCGACAAAGAAATGTCACGGACCATTGAGGCGGCACATGTATTTGTTAAACAAGATAGCCGTTACGTAAAGTTGTCCATGATCGACATTCAGTACGTGGAGGCTTTGGCAGATTATGTTTCGATTTTTACGGCGGAAAAAAGGTATACTATTTTGTCTACAATGAAGGCCATTGAATCTAAGTTGCCACCAAGTCAGTTTGTGCGAGTTCACCGGTCTTTCATAGTTCGGATAGACCAAATCAAGGAAATTGAGGACAACACAATTGCTATTAGTGAAAAACTAATTCCAGTATCCCGGAGTTACCGAGATCATTTGAAGAAAAGCTTAAACATGCTTTAGTTCATGCGTACCATTTTATTGGCCTTAGGCCTTTTTATTACCGGGGTACTATTTGGTCAATCCCAAGACAGTTCTTTGTGGTCTACCAAAGTTAACACCCAGTTAAACTTTAGCCAAAGTTCTTTCCAAAATTGGGCAGGGGGAGGTGAAAACGCAGTTAGTGCAACCGGAATATTCAGCTTGCTAAACGCATATAAAGGACCAAAAAAGTCCGTGGAGAATGCCATTAATTTGGCATATGGGATGATTAAACAGGAATCCCGCAACTTCCAAAAAACAGATGACAGAATTGAAATAAGCTCCAAGTACAGTCAGAAAGCATTCAGGAAATTCGACTATTCCTCACTGTTGTCATTGAGGACTCAGTTTGCTCAAGGTTTTGCGAATGCAGAGGATACTGTGAGGATTTCAAATTTTATGGCTCCAGGGTATTTAATTGCATCCTTAGGTTTAGACTATAAACCCAAGGAATATTTTTCCATAATGATTTCACCCTTAACGGGTAAATTCACGTTTGTAATAGATAAAGTATTGTCCGATGCCGGGGCTTTTGGGGTAGAACCAGGTCATGAATTTAGAGCAGAGTTGGGTGGTTTTTTACGCATGAATTTCCAAAAAGAAGTGATGAAAAATATCAATTTTGGAACCAAATTGGAAATCTTCAGCAACTACCTAGAGAAGCCAGAAAATTTGGATATTAACTGGGAAACATTGTTGGCCATGCGGGTAAACAAGCATATAATAACGTCAGTCTCTACGCAGTTAATATACGACGACGATGTGGATGTAGAGTTGGATAGGAATGGGGATGAGATTCCAGATGGGAAAGGACCTCGCGTTCAGTTTAAAGAAGTACTTAGTATAGGGATAGCATATACCTTTTAAGGGATGGGAAAGTTAAATTTAAAGAATGTGGAAGAAATCGCCCATGGAGACCGTTTCTTCATCCGATCCATTTTGTCTGTATTTGTAACCGAAAGTGAAGCATACTGGGGAGAAGTAATTACTTCCCATAAAAAGGATATTGAGGTATTCCGCAAAGCCGTGCACAAAGCAAAATCTGCGGCGGCTAATATTGCACAAGGAGACTTAATTACTGAATTGCTTGAAATAGAATTAAACGCCGAACGCAATATGTGGCCGGAAAAGGAGCAAATCGAGTCTCTAACAGAAAGGTGGAATATCCTAGTTGGAGAGGCGGACGCCTATGTCAAAGCAAATTAACATCCAAGGCGCCGGCTTGGCGGGATGTATCCTCGCTTGGCAAGCCCATTTTTTAGGTATTCAAGTCCACCTTTCAGATAAAGCACCCCATAAGAGTAATTCCTTTGTTGCTGCCGGCATGGTAAATCCGGTGGGTTTTAAGCGCTGGACCGTGCACCACAATGTGGGTGATTTATTTCCCGAAATGTTGGAGTTTATGGAAAAACTGGAGCAAAGCTCCGGGGAGACCTGTTTTAATAGACTCCCTATTTGGCGAAGAATTCCAAACCAAAAAGAACGCGATCACTTTTTCCTGAGAGTGAACAAACTAGATAGTGTACTCGGCAATTGGGCCAAGGAGCGGGAAATACCAGAAAGTTTGAAACCCTTGTATCCCTTTGGAATGATAGAAGTTGAAGGCGCTTGGTTGAATGTTCCCCAATTCCTTGCGATTACCCGAAAGTTTTTTGGGTGTACCACCGAAGTCAAAAGCCGGGAAGATTCTTGGAATGTTCGTTGCTTTGGTCCGTGGGAAGGAAAACGCAGTAAAAAAGGGTCTTTAGTCCGTTGGAACAAAGGGCACATCTTGCGGGTATTAATTCCAGACTTACCCGAAACATCCATCCTGAATGGCGGATTCTTTATGCTTCCAATTGGAAATGGTCAGTTTAAGGTAGGGTCTACCTACGAGCATTTTTTGTTTGACAATCAACCCTCCGAAAAATCGACGACGTATATTCAAGAAAAACTCACTCAATTTTTGGGGGATCAATATTCTTTTGACATCCTGGAAGTAACGGCGGGGACTCGTCCAATTGTCATTGACCGAGAACCGATCATAGGGAAGATTAACGGAAATACAGCTATGTTTAATGGCCTCGGGACAAAAGGAGTGCTACAGGCGCCTTTTTATGCAAAAAGACTCTTAAAGCAGCTCTATTTTAATGAAGAAATCAACAAATTTGTATCTCTAAATCGATTTTATGCTAAAGATTGAACACATCGGAATTGCAGTGAAAAATTTGGCTAATTCCAATGCCTTGTTTGCCCAGTTATTTGGCGAGGAACATTACAAAGTGGAAGCCGTGGAGTCGGAAGGAGTGGCCACTTCTTTTTTTCAGGTTGGTCCCAACAAAATTGAGCTTTTGGAAGCAACAAGTCCAGATAGTCCTATTGCCAAGTTTTTAGAGAAAAAAGGGGAAGGGATTCACCACATCGCTTTTGCCGTGGATGATATTGTTGCAGAAATTGCGCGTCTCAAAGAAAGTGGATTTACCGTCCTAAACGAAACACCAAAGTCAGGTGCAGATAATAAATTGGTGGCCTTTTTACATCCCAAAGGAACCAATGGAGTTTTAATAGAACTCTGTCAGGAAAAATCGTAGTCTACAAGGGCATTTAGTAAATCTGAAAATTCGGCTCCTTTTGCTAATAATTGAGCTTGAATGCCGCATTCTTGTGCACCTACTAGGTGCTGAGCGGAGTCGTCAATGAACAAGGTTTCGGCTGGATTTAATTCACCGGCATTCAAAACATGCCAAAAAGCATGGGGGTTGGGTTTACGAGCACCAATTTCGTGGGAATAAAACACCTGCTCAAAACAACGAACAAACCGAGAGTAGCCAACTGATTTTTCGGCGATGGTTTTGAATGCAGCAAGATGGGTCTCATTGGTATTACTCAACAAGAAAATCCGGTATTTCTGCCCCAATTGCTCTAGTTTTTCAATGCGATTTAGGGGGAAATCTAGCAGCATGGCGTTCCAGGCGTTTATTAATGCCTTTTGCGCATAACCCCCACCCAATAAAGTGTTAAGCTCATCAAAAAACACCTTTTCAGAAATTGTCCCCGTTTCAAAATCGTCGAATAGGTGATTTTGTTGAGCTTGGGAATAAATAGCATCAAACTGAACTCCACCCAAGGCTTTAAAAGCATCGGAGGTTTTGAAATAATCGATGTTGAGGATTACCCCTCCAAGGTCAAAAATGATGTTTTTCATGGAAAGCTTAAAAAAAGAGTCCATCGAAAGTAGAAAAAAGTGTCTGGAAAAATTAATGTTTCGTGCAAAAATGTACATTTGCACCCCAAGGGAAAAAGATCATTCTTTTTCGGGCCTATAGCTCAGCTGGTTAGAGCACTTGACTCATAATCAAGGGGTCCCTGGTTCGAGCCCAGGTGGGCCCACTATACGGGGCAAAGGGGATTTAAGCATTATGTTTAAATCCCCTTTTTTTGTGCCTGAACATTTTAAAGTACTTTCTTCTGAAGCGGTTCGTGGACTTGGATCAAAAAATCACCAATTCCAACTCAAACCAAAAAGGTATATTTCAAAGGTCAAAAAGCCGCTTATTTCCTTCTGTCAATAGTTTCCCAAAAAAACGTGCAACCATGCAAGGCCCTAAAATTTACTTCAACGCCCCATTTTCAATCGGGTTTTCTCTATTGGCTGTTGGATTGTTTGGCTTGTCATTAATCCTCAACGAGGGGATTACACATACCTTCGGCTTATATCCTTCGCGCCCAGACCGGGTTTGGACTTTTTTGAGTTATTCCTTGGTGCACGGTAGTTTTAACCACCTGTTATCTAATTTGTCCTTTCTATTGCTTTTGGGACCTTTGTTAGAGGAGAAATATGGAAGCAAAAGGCTGCTACTTATAAGTACAATCACGGTAATAGTTACAGGCGTTTTACACGTCTTGTTTTTCTCGGAAGGCCTTATTGGAGGTAGTGGATTGGTGTTTTTATTTATTGTTCTTTCCTCCTTTGGTGGAAACAATCAAAAGGGAATTCCTGTGTCCTTCATTTTAATTGCGGTGGTCTTTTTGGGAAAAGAATTGTGGATGTCGGTTCAGGAAGATAATATCTCCCAATTTGCTCATTTGGTGGGAGGATTTTGCGGGGCAGCTTTCGGAATCAAAAGCAGTAAAACCTAGAAAAAAGGGCAAAAAAAAGAGGGCGATAAGCCCTCTCTCTAAATTATTA
>JBLHJD010000028.1:0-20755 GCA_047618705.1 Luteibaculaceae bacterium | reverse complement strand
TGAGTGGATTAATGCGGCTTATGTTAATTTAACCCAATCCATAGGTAGGATGAGCATTCAGGCAGGATTAAGAGTAGAAAACACCATCATGGAAGGAGACCAAAAGGGGAATGTTATCAGAAAGGATACTTCCTTTACCCGGAAATATACCAATGCTTTCCCAACCTTCTATACTTCATGGCAGGTCGATAGTTTATCCAAGCATATTTTAACATTTTCGTATGGGAGAAGAATTAATAGGCCCTTTTTTCAAGATTTAAATCCATTTATTAGTCCCTTGGATAAATTCACGTTTTATTCAGGAAATCCGGATTTGCTCCCTACTTTTTCCCATAACTTTTCCCTGGCTCATACCTTCAACAACGCAGTTACCATTACGGCCAATTATTCGAAAACCTTGGATGGAATAAATGAAACATTGGAAATTAGGGACAGCATTTATTACAGTCGACCAGGGAATATAGCCAACAGTACTTCAAAAGGCATTTCCATACAGGCAAGTTTGCCTCTAGCCGATTGGTATTCCTTGAACACCTACATGGAGGCTACTCATAATTCATTTGATAGCCCTTTGTATGATCAGCAATTAGAATCTGAAGGGATGTTCTATTTTGTGCAAGCAAGCAATTCATTCAACCTTAATAATGGGTGGAGTGCCGACTTAACAGGAAGTTATCAAAGCGATCTGGTGTATGCCCAGTTGCTCATAAAAAGTTACGGACAAATTGGGGTTGGAATTAAAAAGACTCTGCTGGACGGAGCGGGAAGTTTAAACGTATCCGTTTCCGACCTGTTTAAAACTAGGAGAGGAGATGGGATCATTAATAACCTAAGCCAAACTAAAGCGGATTGGAATAGTACTTTTGATTCAAGAAGGGTTGGGTTAGCTTTTTCTTATCGCTTTGGAACATCGAGCCGAAAAGGACGGAGAAATAGGGAGTCTGGTTCACAAGAAGAGCAAACCCGAATTAAATAGTTCCGTAATAGCCCAATACTCTGCTTCTCGAATAAGAAAAATTCAATTTTCTGGACTTTGAGGGCTTGTTAAGCAAAATGCCGAAGTGAGTTGTTGCTCTATTTACTTCGGAGGTGCTATATTCGCGACATCAAAATGAAGCATGGAATCAGCTGACTTCTTTTGAAACTTGATTCATTTTGCCGCAATATTTAAGAATTTATGAGCAATTCAAAACTGAAGTATCTAAGTAGCAGGGTTTCTGTAAAGGAAGGCGTTGACCGTTTTAGTATGGTTATTACCAACTCTATTTTGAAGTGGAAAGTTCACCTCTTGCAATTTTGGATGGTTTCTTGGGGCTTTTGCGGTTTGGTCTTTATGTATTTTTTGTCGCAGGACGGGGAACGAGAGTTTAAGCTTGGCTTGGTTATAATGCTTGTTTTCTGGGCCTTGTTTATGTTTAAGTCTATCCGAGTATACCGATGGAGAACAGTGGGATACGAAAAAATTGCTTTGGAGAATGGGGTCCTACAAATGGGGCGGTATTTTGGAAAGCGGGGATTGCCAAAATCTATTGAATTGAGTAATGTAACAGATTGTGGTAGGACTCAGTTAACAGAAACCTCTTTTGCGGGGTTTTTTCAGAATTCCTTTTGGGTTATTGGAGGCGAAAAACTGATGATACGGGCCCTTGGGAAAGACCATATTTTTGGGTGTCAGTTGAATGAAAAAGAGCAAGATCAGGTCTTAAAGGTGTTAACCAAGGCTTTGGAAAAAGCAAATAAAAGGAAAGAGAAATTGGTAGAGTCTGTGGTGGATTAAATCCGTTTAAAAACACTTGATTGTACTCTTGGGAAATCACCCTCCGTATAGTTTAACATGCTAGTTAAACTTTTTCCTTCTTCCGAATTTAAAGCCTCTTTTACCCCAAGGATGCGGGTAATCGGGAGCTGATTTTCAGTAAAAACGGTTTCCCAATGTTGAAGGGATTCGGATTCAATTTTTAACTCCAGTGCATCCTTCAAATTTGCTCTATTCTGGAGCCGTTTGCTGTTGGTGGAATAACTAACATTGGGTAAATCCCCAAACAGCACTTTCCAAAGTCTAGAAAATTGCTTGTCGGTTCCAATAGCAAAAGCTAGTTGAGCACCATCTTGGGTAAAAAAGCATTCGCCATAGGGTGCAATATTGGGATGTAAGGTTCCGAGGGGTTTAGGGTCTGTTTTTCCAATGATGGCATTACTCCCTTGGTTAATTAAAGAAGCCAAAGCTGTTTCCTCTAAACTCACCGACCAATGGCTTCCTGTTTGGGTGTTCCCTCGTTCCAATAAACCAATTAAAAGAGCCTCGTATAGTTGGTGGGCGCTGAGGACATCAATCCAAGCCAAGGGCAATTTAGCGAGGTTGTTTTCATCCAATCCAGTCATAGCAAGTAAGCCTGTTCGGGCTTGCATTAAAAAATCAAAAGCTGGTTTTTCAGAATTCGAAAACCCCTTTATTTGGCCACTGATTAATCGCGGGTACTTTTCCTTTAGCGAATTGGAGCTGAGTTGTAGTTCTGCACATTTTGAATCTGTGAAATTGTGAATCAGGATATCGGCATCAAACAGAAGCTGGTGTAGCTTTTCTGTATCTTCAAATACATCCAACTCTTGAACGATTTTGGGTGCATTGGCACTGATGTAATAAGCAGAAATTCCATCTGGAGTTCCTTCCGATTCATTTTTCCAACCCCGGGTTGGATCCCCGTCTGTTTTGGGGTTTTCCACTTTGAATACTTGAGCTCCTTTTTCACCAAAAAAAGAACCTACAAGAGGCCCGGCCAAAATGCTGGCAAGCTCTACGACTTTTAATCCTTTAAAAGGGTATTCCATTAATGCAAGATCCATTCATACGGGTAAACATCCATGGGTTTTTCCTCCGGATGGTGTTCGAATATTTCATTCATATTTTCCTCAATCTTGGCGCAAAGTAATTCCAAGGGTAAATCATTGGCATCGCGTCCAAAAGGTTCCTCAATGGCCTCAGAAATAATCTCGATTCCAATAAGTGCATACCCAATAATGAACGTGGCTAATAAAGTCCACCATCCAAAAAAGTGGTACAAACCAAAAGGGATGGCACAGGTATAAATGAGGATAAAGGATTTAATAAAATAATTGTGAGAAAAGGGGATGGGAGTGTTCAGGATTCGTTCACAGCCGCCCAATATATTGTAGTACTCGCGAATGCTTTCACTAAGTGTTCTTTTGTCCAATTCGCTAATTTCGTTCAGCTTTTGGCTCTTCAGAAACTCAGCCTGCAGGGTAGCAAGGATAAAGTTTGGCCTGTGCGTTTTCTGACTTATTTCAGATTTCAGCTGTGCATCAAAATAGTTGGGGAGCTTGTCTTCCTTCTCCCCCCGCAAATGCAAACAGAAAACCCAAGGAAATGCGCTCAAAAAGTTTCTGATTTTGGTCATCCTGGCCGAATCAACCCCTTCTTGGTTTGTTTTAAAAAATTGGGCAACAAACCTACTTTGGTTAACCAAGGCACCCCATAGCTTTCGTCCTTCATACCATCTGTCATAAGCAGTATTGAGCCTGAAAACAAGCATTAAACTGAGGACTATCCCAACCAAGGAGAAGTACAAAGGATCTATTTTGAAATCCCCACCTTCTGTGTGGGAAAGAATAAATGTAATAACTACACTATATAATAAAAGGGCCATCTGAATTCGGACCTGCCTTTTCATATCATAACTTTCCCGATACAATTTGATGTATTTCACCAAGGAAAAGAACCATTGTTTTCCGTTATAATCAACCATAAAACAAGTATAAGGAAAAGGGCTAAATTAGGTAGGTATAAAACTGTACTTTTGTGGGAAATAATGAAGACCATGGATTTAAAATTGCACACAGGGTTAGATGACCTAATATTAGGAGTTGAAAAAGAAGTTGTTGAAAAACTTTGGGGAGAGCCAGACGAGATCGAGGAGATGGTAGAAGAGGACGGAACTCTTTTGGTATGGCACTACGATGAAAAAGAAACGTCCCTTTCTTTTGATCCTATTTTTGAGAACAGACTTTCTGGAATTGCGGTTTCTCATGAGGATCTTTTATTCCAAGGCGAAAAGCTAATGGGAAAATCGGAGAGTGATGTTCTTGCTTTGATGGAAAGTTTTGGGATCGATGATCTTGAAGGAGAAGAAATGGAAGAAGGGGAAGCATTGTTTTTGTCTATGCAAGCTGGATTAACGTTGTTCTTTGATCAAAACGAATTGTTGGAGATTAAGATTTCACCAGATTTTAACGAAGAAACAGAAGAAGTTACTTGGCCTAAGTAATTTTTTATAAGATATATTAAGCCCCTTTTAGTTGTACTGGAAGGGGCTTTTTTTGTGCTTAAAAATTGGTAAAAAATGGTGTTTTTAATTTGGATTAATTGACTTCGATTATTGGCCAAAAGCAAGCTAATAAAGGAGTTTGTCCACAAAGTAAATTAGCATTTTTTCCACTCCATCATTTTCATTGCTCACAATGCTGGCATCTGTAAGCCGAGGTAAGTGCTGGGCAAAAAAGGTGTGGTTGTTCGACATTTCAAATAAGGTAGTCGCCAAGGAATACGGGTATTCGAAATCGGGATTTACCTCTGATATTACTTTGGAAACAGTTAATGCCAAGTTTTTATAACTCTTGAAAAATCCTTTGGAGTTTTCCTTGTCAACCTCCTTCGTATGGTACACTTTCATACCCTCGGAAATAACAATTTTTTGCAAAATACTTTCATTTACATACTCCACCATTGGGTTTTCTCGGGATGCGGAAAGAAACGAATGAATGATGATACGCAGCTTTTCCTTGGGCTCATTAATATTGGTAGTATTAATGGTAATAAGGTAATTTACCCACTGCCAGTACCAGTTAACTAAGTATAAAAGTAAAAGGTGCTTGTTTACAAAATATCTGTAAACGGAAGCTTCCGTAGAACCGATTTTTTTCGCAAGCTTTTTGAAGGTAAAGGATTCAATCCCACATTCTTCAATAAGAATAATACTGTTTTTTATAATACTTCTCCCAAGGTCTGAATCCTGCGGGTTTTTGAGGTAAAGGCCTTTATTAAGGATGATTTTTATTTCTACTTGCATTAACGATCTTTTTTATCAATGGGAATTAATATCTCAGAAACCCTAGCCGTGACAAAGGTAATCAGGTTTTTTTGTTTAATTACGATAGTAATACTATCGCCTCTAAGGTTTTATTATCTTTATGGGAAATTAAAGGAAAATAGCGAGATGGATAAACATGTTTTTTCAAATTTAAAGAGTGATTTCCCAGCAAGTATTGTTGTTTTTTTTGTGGCTCTTCCCTTATGTTTGGGAATAGCCTTAGCCAGTGGAGCACCCTTGTTCTCTGGAGTAATTGCTGGGATAGTAGGGGGTATTGTTGTTGGAGCCCTCAGTGGATCAAAAATTGGAGTAAGCGGTCCAGCGGCAGGCTTGGCTGCCATTGTTTTATCGGCCATTGGGTCACTTGGTAGCTACGAAAACTTCCTGGTTGCGTTGGTTTTGGGTGGAGTAATCCAACTTCTATTTGGCGTATTAAAGGCAGGAGTCATTGGGTATTACTTTCCTTCATCTGTAATTAAAGGAATGCTTACCGGAATCGGAATTATTATTATCCTGAAACAAATCCCACACTTTTTTGGGTATGATGCTGACCCAGAGGGAGATTTTGCTTTTTTTCAGGTAGATGGTGAAAACACGTTTACGGAACTTTTTAATACCGTTAATTACCTTCAACCTGGTTCTGCGTTAATAGGTGTAATTGGACTAGCCATCCTCATTTTGTGGGATCGGGTTTTATCCAAAAAAGGACGGATTTTTCATTTGATTCAAGGACCCTTGGTTGCCGTGGTTGTCAGCATTGTTTTTTACGCCATTACCAAGGATCACGCAAGTATAGGAATTGCTTCGTCGCACCTTGTAAGTGTGCCTATTCCAGAAAACTTTTCCAGTTTTATAGGTCAATTTAGTTTCCCCAATTTTGGAGCTATTTCGAATCCACAGGTATGGGTAACGGGATTTACAATTGCCTTGGTTGCCAGTTTAGAAACATTGCTGTGTGTGGAAGCGACCGACAAATTGGATCCACATAAAAACGTAACACCAACCAACAGAGAACTTTTTGCCCAAGGAACCGGGAATATTCTTTCTGGCCTTATCGGAGGATTACCCGTTACCCAAGTAATTGTTCGGAGTTCTGCTAATATTCAGTCCGGTGGTAGAAGCAAAATGTCGGCCATTATCCACGGATTTTTGTTGTTGATTTCGGTAATCATTATACCAAATCTCCTCAATATGATTCCTCTATCCGTCCTGGCAGCAATTCTGTTGGTGGTTGGATATAAGTTGGCCAAACCGGCCTTATTCCTTAAAATGTACAACTTGGGTTGGAAACAATTTGCCCCATTTGTAATTACTGTTTTAGGAATTGTGTTTATCGACCTTTTGTATGGTATCGGTTTAGGATTGGCTGTAGGTGTAATAGTTATCCTGTATAAGAGTTACAAGAATTCTCATTTCCTGCATAAAGAGGAAAGGGAAGGCAACACCGGAGTTGTAAAGATTACCTTGGCAGAAGAGGTGACCTTTTTTAATAAAGGAGCCATCCTCAAAGAGTTGGATGAATTACCAAAAAACACCTTCCTGGAATTGGACGTAAGAAAAACAAGGTACCTGGATTATGACATCATTGAGATCCTGGATGACTTTGCTGTTAAAGCCAAGGAAAGGGAGATTAACATTAAGTTGATTTCAGAAAATCATGTTGCTGAAAACCCGGGGAGTTACCTCGAGTTTTTCAACCTAATTGAGCCGGATCAATCGAATATTTAACCAACCGCAATGAAAGTACATACAAAAGAAACCCAAGCAACCATGACGCCAGAGAAGTCATTGGATTATTTGAAAGAAGGAAACGTACGTTTCCGACAAAACCTCAAAGCAAACAGAAACCTGCTGGAACAAGTGAATGATACGAGTGATGGCCAATTCCCATTCGCTACTATCCTAAGCTGCATCGATTCCAGAGTTTCTGCAGAGTTGGTGTTCGACCAAGGTTTGGGAGATGTTTTCAGTATCCGTATTGCTGGAAACTTTGTTAACCCAGATATTTTGGGAAGTATGGAGTTTGCAAGTAAACTGGCCGGGACAAAATTAATTGTAGTACTAGGACACACTTCATGTGGAGCAATAAAAGGTGCTTGCGACGATGCTAAACTTGGTAACTTAACGGGAATGTTGGCGAAGATTAAGCCAGCCGTGGAAGCCACACCCGAACCGAAGGACCCATCTATAAGAAATTCTGGAAACAAGGACTTCGTAAACAATGTGGCCGCCAAAAATGTGGAGATGACAATCGCCAACATTTTAAAAGATAGCCCAGTCCTTGCAGAAATGCAAAGCAAAGGTGAAATTAAGGTGGTTGGTGCCATGTACGATATCAATACAGGTGCAGTAGATTTTTACGCATAACATAGGGTGAATTGCGGTTTTGTTAGAACCCAATTTTTAGATTAAAAAAAGGCTCCATTCAAACTATGAATGGAGCCTTTTTTTGTAATTACTGATTTCTGGCTTTGGAAAAGGGGCAAGTTTTAGGGAAATCAGAATGCCGGATTGAGCATTCATTGGTTGAGTCGTGCCCGCTTTTAACGACCACCCGGTATGCATGTAATTGCCTAGTTCTGTTCGACCTTGATTTTGTTGAGGGGAATCCTTAGTTTTACCTTGTGATAAAGAGACGAACATATTCAATGTTGTTACTTGTACTTTTTGGTACCCTTTTGTCACATTCTATTTTTCCTCACGTTCATCATACTCATGAACATGATTCAGTTGTTGAAAATCATCATCATCATCATCACCACGATGGAGAAAGTCACCATCATTCCGAAAATGATAATAAATCCGGAGAGGAAGATAGCAGCCTAATTGATTTCCTTTTTGGGCATCATACACATTCAAATTTTAACTCAGATTATACAACAGAAGTTGTTAGATGTAATCAGAAAAAAATGGGTTCTAAAGAATTACTTAGCCTAATCGCGAATAATTCACAGCAATTTTTGGTGTTCTGTTCAAAAGGGAAAGAAACGCCACTCTTGTACGGGGATTTTCAACCCGAAAACCCATTTCTTCTCAATTGGTCCCTCAGAGGCCCCCCAAGATTCGGATAATCAATTTGTGATGGGCTAACCATCCAAGAGTATAGGTGTATTGAAGCCTAAATCATTTTTTGATTCATTCTAAAATCAACTTACATGTTAAAAAAATATGTATCCGCTTTTGGCGTATGCTTGTTTGCGTTCACAATAAATGCGCAAAACAACGATGTTGCAAGGGTGCTAGAAGAAGTAGAACAAAACAACAATGAGCTAAAGGCTTTTGCATCCTTGATGGAAAGTAAAAAGCTAGAAGACAGGTCTAGTAATAATTTAAATAACCCTCAATTTGATGCGTACTACTTGCCCTTTGGTAACCACAGTACTACCGACTATACGGAGTATCAAATCTCTCAAACATTTGAATTTCCATCTGTTTATTCTGTTCGAAATGGCCTAATCAAAAAGCGGCAAAGAGGTTTGGAGTTATCCTACCAAACCAAAAAACAAGATGTGCTTCTTGCTGCTAAAAAGTATTGTTTAGAGCTAATTATACTGAATAAAACGCTGGTCATTGAGCAAACACGTGTTGCCCAAGCAAGCCAAGTATTCGGGCAAGTCAAGGCACTTTTTGCCCAAGAGCAAATAGGTGTTTTAACGTTCAATAAGGCCAAAATTGCTTGGTTACAAGAGCAATTCAATATTCAGAAAATAGAACTCGATCGCCAAAATTTATTAGCATCACTCAAAACCCTAAATGGAGGTAATTCAATTGCCCTAACTTCTGATAAACTGGACAACAATTACACTTTAATGGGTATTGATGCACTCTGGTCTGAGAAGTTAAAAACGGATCCAACGCTAGTTTCAATGCACCAAAAAGAAACGATTGCACTGCAAGAGCTTAAACTAAGCAAGCATAAAGCCCTACCGGATATAAATGCTGGATACAATAAGCAAGGATTTGCTGGCGAAAATTACTCAGGTTTCTATGGAGGCATAGCTATTCCGTTATTTGGGAATAGGAATAAAGTGAAAGCGGCCCAAGCCAATTTTCAATTTCAAAAATCGTATTCAAATGTGTTAACTACAGAAGCTAAAGCAACTTTTGAAAGGCAATATAAAGAATACAACTTGCTCTTATCTAAATACCAGGAGTACAAACAAACCTTGGATGGATTAAATAGTGATGCCCTTTTATTAAAGGCATACGAGCTCGGGGAAATTTCTTTTATGGAATATTATGTTGAGCTACAATTTTACAGGCAAGCAGCTGATACGATGCTAAGCATTGAAAAACAACTAAATCTGTTGAAAGCAGATTTAGAAAAACATCAATTTTAACCTTAAATCAAACACCATGAAAATTTCAAAAATAATAGTCATATCAAGCGTTTTATTCCTTGCTTCTTGTAGTGGTAAGAAGGCTGATGATCACGGTCACGAGCACAGTACAGAGGAACACGGTCACGAGCATAACAGTGACGGGCATCATGACCACCACGAGCAACAAGAGTTCATGATTTCCGATGATTCGGTGAAAGTTGAAGAACCAAATAATCATATGCATAACGATGGAAGTGAGCACCACAACCATTAACCTAAACAATACATGTATGAAGTATTTAATATTAATTGTGGTGATAATTTTGGCATCCTGTCAAAGCACCAAAGAAGATAAACACGCTCATAATGCAGATGGTAGCCACGTAACCGAAGGAGTGGAAATACCAACCGTTGATTTCACTTTGTGGACGGATAAAACAGAGCTTTTTGTCGAATTTCCGGTTTTGGTAGTTGGCAACACCAGTCGGTTTGCTGCGCATTTCACGATTTTAGATAAACATCAATCTGTAAAAGTTGGTTCGGTAACGGTAAGTTTAATTAAGGACAATAATGGTATTCGAAACACGGCAGAATCCCCAGCTTCAGAAGGGATTTTCACACCTTCTTTACAGCCAAAGCAGGAGGGTATTTATCAATTGGTTTTTGAGCTAAAAACGCCAACGCTTTCTGACAAAATAGTGATAGAAAATGTGCAGGTATATTCTGATCTGGATGAGGCAATTGCCGGAAATCCAGAGGAAGCAGATGGAGGTGCAATTACCTTTCTGAAGGAGCAGTCTTGGAAAATGGAATTCCAAACCGAAGTAGTTAAAAAGGAAAGTATTTACACAACCATTCCAACTTCGGGTGTTTGGAAAACTTCAGCATCTAATTTCAAAACTTTAGTAGCTACGGCGAGTGGTTCTGTTGCTATTCCTTCATCTAACTTAACTGTTGGAAGTAAGGTGAAAAAAGGACAGACCTTATTAACGATTAGCAGCCAAGGTTTAAGTGAAAACAACTTGGGAACGGAAGTAAACAAAGCCAAAGCTGTTTTTGATCAGGCCAAAGCTGAATACGATAGAAAAAAGCAGTTGTATGAATCTAAAATTGTTGCAAAAGCTGAATTCGAAAGTGTCGCCCAAAAGTTTGAAGTGGCAAAAGCAAATTTTGAATCTTTAAATGCTGGATACAGCAGTAAAGGGAAAAGAATTGTTGCTCCTTTTAATGGCTTTATCGAATCGATCTCTATCGAAAACGGACAGTTTGTAGACCAAGGAAAAGAACTAATAACCATTATCACAGATAAATCGAGCGTACTAGAAGCAACTGTTAGTTCTGGCTATGCATTGCAACTTCAAGAATTGCAAGATATATGGTATCAACCTAAGCCAGGTGCGTGGTCAAGTTTAAAGCAAACGGGTGGTAAGGTTTTATCCGTCGGGAAATCAGTAAAAGCGGAACAACCTATGTTGTCTGTTTTTGCTCAAACCAATGATGCTGTATTTATGCCTGAGGGAAGTTTTTGTGAAGTGCAACTGGCGGTTGGAACTGGAAAGGAAACCAAAGTTATCCCCACTTCTGCGTTATTAGAAGATTATGGAAACTACTCGGTTGTTGTTCAGCTTTCCGGCGAAAGTTTTGAGCGCAGACCCATTACCATAGGCGCAAGAAACGGGAACAAAGCGGAAGTTCTTACTGGATTACAGTTAGGTGAAGTTGTGGTTAGCAAAGGGGCCTATCAAGTAAAAATGGCTTCTATGTCCGGACAAGCTCCTGCACACGGTCATTCACATTAATTTAAATGGTGAATGTTGAATTGTGAATGCTGAATTGTGAAAAAGGTAATGTTGAATTGTGAAGGTCTAATATGAAAGACACGATTCAAGATTATTCATCATTTAGAATCAGGAAAAGCTGACTTGAACGTAGATGAATTACTCCTGAATGTGGAGGAAATCAGTATGATTTTACCGGCTATTGTGAAGTCATCTCAGAATATATGATTGTGATAGCTATGCATTTATCATTCACAATTCAACATCAAAAATTGAAAAAAGATGCTAAATAAAATATTAATACTCTCCCTGAATAACCGATTGATGGTGCTTTTGGGTGCGGTAGTGTTAAGTTTAACGGGGCTCTACATCGGCAAGAACATGAATGTAGATGTCTTCCCGGACTTAACCGCACCAACGGTAACCATTTTAACGGAAGCTCACGGGATGGAATCAGAAGAGGTGGAAAAGCTGGTAACCTATCAATTGGAAACCGCAATGAACGGATCTCCCAATGTTAGGCGAATACGTTCTTCATCGGCTGCAGGAATTTCCATTGTTTGGATTGAATTTGAATGGGGAACAGACATTTACCGTGCAAGGCAAATTGTAAGTGAACGCATTCCATCGGTTCGCGAGAATTTACCTACTGGTGTAGGCACACCAACAATGGCTCCCATTTCATCCATTATGGGTGAAATAATGCTCTTGGGGGTTACGTCAGATAGCTTGTCTGCAATGGAGCTTAGGACCCTTTCCGACTGGACAATCAGACCGAGAATTAAATCCATTGGAGGTATTGCCAATGTAATAGTAATTGGTGGCGATTTTAAGCAATACCAGGTTTTTGCAAACCCTGAAAAGCTGAAATTCTATCAGGTCAGCCTTGAAGAACTGTACAGTAAAGTTCAGGAAGCTAATATGAATTCTACAGGTGGATTCATTAGTGAGTATGGCAACAATTACATCATAAAAGGAAGTGGACGAGCCTACTCTGTAGAACATTTACAGGAATCGGTTGTGAAGCAAGTAAATGGACAAACCATCAAAATAAAAGATGTTGCAACAGTTCAAATTGGTGCAGCCGATAAAATTGGTGATGGTTCATTAAATGCTTCGCCAGCAGTTATTTTAACGGTTTCGAAACAGCCGGATGTAAATACGCTGGAGCTTACCGCTTTATTGGATGAAGCTATTGTTGATTTGCAGAAAACATTGCCAGAAAGTGTTGAGATTAAAAATCACATTTTTAGGCAGGCCGATTTTATAGAAGCGTCTATCAACAACCTAAATCAAACTCTGCTGGAAGGTGCTTTTTTCGTGATGCTTGTGCTCCTCATTTTCTTAATGAATTGGCGAACAACAGTCATTTCTTTGCTCGCAATTCCTATTTCACTATTGGTGTCCATCATCGTTTTAAAACTAATGGGATATACCATTAATACGATGAGTTTAGGTGGTATGGCCATTGCCATTGGTGCTTTAGTAGATGATGCCATTATTGATGTTGAAAACGTGTTTAAGCGTTTAAGGGAAAATGTAAGGAAACCCAAAGAGGATAGGAAAACTGTATTAACGGTAGTCCGTGAAGCTTCGGTAGAAATTAGAAGCTCTATCATAATTGCAACACTTATTATTATTGTGTCGTTCATCCCTTTGTTTTTCTTAAGCGGAATGGAAGGAAGATTGTTGCAGCCTTTGGGTATTGCGTTTATTACCTCGGTATTAACCTCCTTGCTTGTAGCGGTTACTGTGACTCCCATCTTATGTTCCTATTTACTCAAAAGCGAGAAAACGCTGTTAAAACAAGCGAACGGAACACGGGTTGAGCGGTGGTTAGGAAAAGTATATTCGAGTGCCTTACTAAAAGCATTAAAAATCCCGAAAACCGTAATCGGAGTAACCGTGATTGCGTTTATTATAAGCCTAGGCTTGATGTCGCAATTAGGACGAAGTTTCTTACCTGAGTTTAATGAAGGTTCATTAGTGATTAGTGTTGTTGGTGTGCCTAGTATGTCATTAGAAGAAAGCAACAAAACCGGTAAACTGGTGGAGCAACTATTATTAGAATTGCCCGAGGTTGATGTCGTAACCCGGAGGACAGGGAGAGCGGAATTAGATGAACACGCACAGGGAATTAATGCTGCAGAAATTGATGTGCCTTTTACCCTAAATGGAAAATCGAAGGAATCTTTTTTTGACGATGTACGAAGTAAACTGAGCGTAGTTCCAGGGGTTAATGTAACTATTGGACAACCCATAGCACACCGCATCGATCATATGTTGTCAGGAACTAGAGCTAACATTGCCATTAAAATTTTTGGTTCTGATTTGCACCGATTGTTTGAATTGGGAAAAGGAATCGAAACCAACATCAAGGGCATAGAAGGCATAGCTGATGTGGCCGTAGATCAGCAGGTAGAAGTTCCACAATTAAGGATTTCGCCCAAAAGGCAAATGTTAGCTGCGTATGGCATGACGGTGGCAAATTTAATGGAACAAGTAGACGTGGCATTTGCTGGTGAAAAAGCAGGCGAAATTTACGAAGGACAAAAGTATTTTGATTTGATTGTTAGGTTTAGTAAGGCTTCACGAGATAGTAAAGAAGCCATTGAAGCTGCTTTAATTAGCCTGCCAAATGGCGGAGTAATTCCCTTGAATCAATTAGCTGAAGTTCAATCGGTAAGTAGTCCAAACACAATTAGCCGAGAAAATGTACAGCGGAAAATTGTTGTTGCCGCCAATGTTCAAGGCCGTGATTTGCGAAGTGTAGTCAAGGAAATAAAGATGACTGTTGCAAGCAACACTCAATTGCCAGAAGGGTATAGGGTAGAATATGGGGGTCAGTTCGAAAGTGAAGAAAAAGCGTCTAGGTTGCTTTTGGTTTCTGCAATGCTAGCCATTATGGTTATTTTCCTTCTACTATATTACGAGTTCAGAAATTTAAAATTGGCTTTTATAGTGCTTATTAATTTGCCTTTGGCTTTAATAGGAGGGATCCTAATTGTGTACTTTACTTCTGGTATCCTAAGCATTGCTGCCACCATCGGTTTTATTAGCCTGTTTGGAATAGCTACCCGAAATGGAATTCTGTTAGTGTCTCGCTATGAAGATCTTAAGAAAGAAGGTTTGCACGGAATTACACTGTTCAAGGAAGGAGCTTTAAATAGATTAAACCCTATTCTAATGACCGCTTTTACCACAGGACTGGCATTAATTCCATTAGCATTAAAAGGAAGTGAAGCAGGGAACGAAATTCAAAGCCCAATGGCAGTTGTCATTTTAGGTGGATTGCTTACTGCCACACTTTTAAATCTGATTGTAATTCCATGTGTCTACCGCTTGGCGTATAAGTAAAGGAGATTTAGTATTCATGAAAGATCAAAGGTCAAGTTTAGCAGCTTGACCTTTTTTTGTTTGGAGAAATTTCGCCTAAATTCTAAAAATTTAATAATTGAGACGAAGCCCAATTCCAAGACCCATGTCGCTGTCATAGTGGCTACTAATTCCCAGGTTTTTGGATACGATGTATTTTATCCCCGTCATGTACTCTTTATCCGTGTTGAGCATAAAAGCCCATCTCAAACGGGGAGAAATGGGGATATCTTCCCGCTTAAGTTGAAAACGAACGTTTCCATCCGTGAAAACTTCCCCCTGCAGGGTTATAAGCCAGGGGAGGGTATATTCGGCCCCAATACTCAAAACTCGGCGCTTGTCTTTGGTGTTTTTCTGACCAAAAACATTGCTTTCCCAATCCTTTCCTATTTCACGATACCGCCAATCAAATCCAATAAAAGGCATGAACCATTGCATGGGTCCCAAGTACCGTCCCAAATGCGTTTCAGTTTCGTAACCATGTACATTATGGTATCCCAAGCGCCATTCTGTTCCTATACTCCACCGGGTATTTTGCCACATCATCATTCCATCATTTCCATTGCTTGCAAAATCGTTTTCTGCCATAAAATGGGCCTTATTACTTTCTTTTTGAAGCTTTTTGTAGGCCAATGCTTTGTTGGGTAAATAGGGGTTGGGGGCCTGTTTTTCGTACGAAAAAACACGATTCATTCCGGCCATCATGTGGTAAAGTATATGGCAATGAAAAAACCAATCTCCCTCCACGTTGGCATTAAACTCAATGGTATCTGTTTCCATAGGTAAAATGTCCAAAACGTTTTTCAGTGGGGCAAATTCGCCTTGCCCATTAAGTACCCTAAAATCATGCCCATGAAGGTGCATAGGATGACGCATCATGGAATTGTTGGTCAAAATTATACGGACATTTTCGCCTTTTTTTATTTGGATTTTTTCGCTTTCCGCAAGAACTTTATTGTCCATGCTCCAAACATAGCGGTTCATATTTCCCGTCAATTCAAAGTGAAGTTCTCTAATGTTGGCGTCTTTGGGTAGGGTTGTAGGATTTGGGGAACGCAACATCCCATAATTCAGCGTTACCATTTTTTGATCCGAATTCATGGTGTGCTGGGAGTGGTCCATTCCTGCATGCATACCCATTTCAGAACTCCCTGAAACTTCTGGATACATAACCGCATTCATATCCATTTGCTGCAAGGACATTTCCATTCCCATGTTGTCCATGGAACCATCCATATTCATCATGTCATTCATCATGGCCATCCCCTCAAAATAATCCAATGCTCCCCACTGAGGAGCGCTTGTTATGGGACCATTTCCAAAAAATGCAGAGGTGGAACCAGATCTGTCCTCCGGGGTTGCAAGAAACTCATAAGCACCCTCTTCTGGAATTTCAATAACGAGGTCATAGGTCTCCGAAACCCCAATAATAAGCCGATCTACCTCAACAGGCTCAACATCGTTCCCATCGTTGGCTACTACGGTGATTTTTCCCCCGGCATAACTCAACCAAAAATAACTGGATGCTCCACCATTGGCGATGCGCAAACGAATTCTATCCCCAGCCTCATAGGCTGCCGACCGACCTGTTAGATTACCATTCCATAAAAAGGCATCATAATAGACGTCACTCACATCCATAGCCAACATCCTTTTCCATTCGTTGGTGAATTTGGTTTTAAAATGACCCTTTTTTATTGCCTCCAAATAACTTTGACTTGACCCCTTTTTAATTGCGCCCCAATCGTTCCCGCTATGGAGCATTCGGTGCACAGATTCTGGTTTAGTGTTGGTCCATTCGCTAAGTACAATTTCCTCGCTAGGTAAATCATCGATGCCGGGTCGGAAACTGGGATCTCCTTTTCGTTTTTGTATGGTTAATGATCCGTACATCCCAATTTGTTCCTGCAGACCACTGTGGCTATGGTACCAATGCGTTCCACTCTGGATAATGGGAAACCGGTAAGTGTGCGTTTCTCCTGGTTCAATTGGTTTTTGGGTAAGGTAAGGTACCCCGTCCTCGGAGTTGGGAACGTACAATCCATGCCAATGCAAGGAGGTGCTTTCTTTGAGCTGATTATGGACAATTATTTCTGCCGTGTCCCCTTCGATAAAATGGAGGGCAGGCATCGGAATAATTCCGTTCACAGCAATGGCCCGCTTACTTTTGCCCGCATAGTTTACAAGGGTGTCCTGGACAACAAGGTGGTACCTAACCGTTTCCTGACTATGAGCTACTGGAGGGATTAATTGAAGTCCAATAAAAAGTAGTAAGACAATTAATTTTTGCATGATTTGCTTATATAAATGGAGTCATCAACATCCATGCACTCATGGCTATCATCAGTGCATCCTCTATAATAGTAACAGTGCTCATGGGTAAATTAAAAACATCCCCTAAGCAAGCACATTGGATTTTCCGCTTATTGAGGACAGCTTGTAGCACTCCAACTAGGCTGATGGACATTACCACCAAGGTAATAAGGTTGGTGAGAAAAGGATTAAATCCGACTAAGAAAGAAATCCCCAAGGAAAGCTCTATGGTAGCATAAACATAGGGCCACCAAGGAACTTTTTTGGCTACTATATCATACATCCGATAGCTATTGGCAAATCCTTTAATGTTAATCCATTTAAAGAAAGAAAACACTAAAAAGAAACCACCCATAAAGTGACTCATCCACAATTCCAGGTTAAACGTGCTGGCATTTTTTTGAACGAATAGGGTAGTTAGGGTAATGTAAAAGAAAATGAGGAGAATGGGCTTGTAAGTGCTGAACCACGATTTTCCCTGTTCCATAACTTCGGAATGGGCGGCTGCGGAAACTTGGTATTTGGACTCTTTTCCTCCCAATATGTCCTGGAGTTTGGAAAGCGAAACGTGCTTGCCCATCTGAATTGTGGCGCTTTGTTTTTCCAAATCGATTGCAGCAGATGTTATCTCTTCTACTTGGAGGAGCAAGGCCTTTACCTTGGTCTCGCATGATCCACAGGTCATACCTGTGATGGTGTAAGTGTGTGTCATGTTATGCGTATTTGAACACTACAAATTTCGCGCATGACCACCCATAAACCATTACACAATTATGGAAATGGTTTACACTATTTAAAGGCTGTCCAAAGTGCTCCTGTCCTGGAGGGTCTCTTTGCGGTACACGCTCGGACTTTTTCCAACGACCTTCTTAAATTGATTGCTCAAATGAGCTACACTGCTGTAGTGGAGTTGGAAGGCAATTTCACTCAAAGTGAATTCCCCATAGCTCAGGAGCTCCTTTACTTTTTCAATTTTTTGTTGAATAAAAAATTTTTCGATACTCTGGTGCTCGTGCTCCGAAAATAGGTGGCTTAGACTGGAGTAATCTTGGTTTAACTCAGCAACCAAATACTCACTCAGTTTTATTTTTAGTGGCTGGGATTCGCGATGGATACGATGAACCAGAAGATTTTTTATCCGTTCCACAATTTGATCTTTTTTGCCTTGGAGTAACTCAAAACCCAAGGAAAGCATCCGCTCTTGCAGCTCTTTTCTGCTGGGTTCCAGATTTTCCACCCCAATTTCCGCTACACCCAATTCCACCAAGGACGGATTTAACTGAAGCTTCTCGAGCTCCTGCCTGACCACCATTATGCAGCGGTCGCAAACCATGTTCTTAATGTGGATTTTCATGTGGGCATTATAAAATGGTGGGCGGGCTTAGGAATGGTTCCGTTCACTGCAATGGCTCGTTTATTTTTCCCTGTAAAATTAACCAAGGTGTCTTTTACGGTGAGGTGGTATCGTATTGTTTCCTGACTCCCAGCTCCCAGTGGTAATAAATGAAGTCCAATAAAAAATATTAAGACAATTAATTTTTGCATGCTTTGCTTATTAATATCGGGTAAGCTGAACTACGTGTTAAGGAATTAGAATAAATGACGCGGATAACAAATGTTAATTCCCTTTCCCAACAAACATCAAAGAATCAGAAAATACATCTCCAGAAATTGTTTCAATTTCAAAATACATGCGATGAACACCTTCAATAATGGTGTTGTTATTTTGTTGGTCAAATCCGTGAATCTCGACGCTTGTGTGGTTAGAATCAAGCGACTGATTCCAGTAATAAATATCCACATTATTATGGATATTTATTAAATCCTCCGAACTGAAAAGATTATGGTAATGGTACGTAAATTCCAATTGATCCAAAATGTTTTTCCCGGCTTCTACTTTTGGACTTAAGGAATCTGAGCTGGTAAAATGAATGTTGGATACCGGGGTAATAGGAATGAAATTTACTTCCGGAGGACACCGGCAGGATGTGGCATTGAGTTTTGAGAAAAAAGAAGGCGGAGTTGAATTACATGCGCTCAAATTTTCCGCCTTTTCCAATTCAAAAATTAGCCTAAAGTGGATGTTATCGGCTAAAATATTTATGGACCCTCCGTCAATAATTTCTTTATCACCCTGAAACAATTTTATATCCACGGCCTTGTGCGTAAAGTAAACATCAATTGGGGTTAGACACGAACAGCACGAAATCAAAATTTCACCCAGAAAGGGAAGGAGTAAAAGTAGTAGTATCTTCTTCATTTTAAAATCCAATTTTTACGGAGCCTGTAACCACGGCCTTTTCGATGTTGCCCTCAGCTTCCCTATTTCGGGTCCAATACGCAAAATTAGACCTCTCGTTGTCGTTTTGGTACATGGTTTTGAGAAATTCAGACCTGTAACCAATGCCAAGAGAGAAGTCCACAAATCCTTTTCCAAAACTTAAAATAGCGCAGCCAAAATCTAAAGTAGATTGGAAATAATGAAAGGATTGTTGAATTTGATGATCAGTTTTTGAAATGGAACGGAGGTCATTAGAAATTGAGTAAAGTTGGCCATCAATGGAGTGCTTTTGGTCGAGGTATGCGAAGTTAATTCCTGCATAAAAGCCATTTCCTACGCAATGGCTAAAATAATAATTACCCCCCAACTCAATTTTATATCCACTTGGTTTAGGATCGAAGTGTGGGAGCATAGAGGCAAGGGTAATAGTAGTCGAAATTTGATTAGTGATTGGTTTCTCAATTCCAAGTTCAAATCGAGGTGACTTGGGGTGGAAAAAGGATAGCAAATTAAGGGTGAAATAAAATTTTTGGGTAGGATCTGGTCTAAAGAAAGGGGAGGGGGTATCAGGTAGCCCGGACGGATCTAAATTCACCACAGATTTATAACTATACCCTTTCTTGGTATAAAAATCCAAAAACATCCCTGGCCAAAACGCGAAAAAATTAAAATAAAACAGCGCATTTAATCGTGGTTTAAGGGAAAATTCCCCCATCACAGTACTCGAATCTTTTGTTAATATGGTTAATGGCAAATCGTGGCGCGATCGCCCTGCCAAAAGTTTCCTAGAATCATCCCAACTAGCGAGGGTGTCAATTGGACTTACAATTACAACATCTTCTTTTGAATTAATTTTTATGTTGGCATTTTTTGGCAACAAAAGGGTTGCGCAACCACTCAAAAAAATAGAGAAAATGAATCCGAATGTGATAATTTGTTTCAATGGCTTCGGTTTTTTATGTAGACTGAGGAGTAATATACAATTTAATGGAAAATGAAAAGGGGTGGTTTGTTTCTAGGCTGGACCTACGAAAAAAAATGAGGCTCCAGTTTAGGCTTTTATTTTTAGGAGGAATAGGGGGGGGACCCCAATGACCTGGTCCTATTTAAATCGTGATTTTTTCATTAACGTAATTAATTGCAATTTCTAGTTTACATGGTTTTGTACTTTAGGGAAGCTTCCTCTTTATTAATAAAACCTCAATTAATTTCCTTCCGAAAATGAGAAACTCCTTTATTATTATCCTAGTTTGGTTATCAGTGGATCTATTATCGGTCAGAGTAAAGTTTTAATTTCAAACGAACCTTCTGTTGTTCCCAAAGGAAAAAAGTGGATTATTTCAGTGGAAAATGATCTAAATATTAAAACGGATACCTCCTGTTTCCCTGCACTAGATTCCTGCATCTTAAAGCTAAAGACTCGATTCGGCACCTTGGGCTTTGTTGTGAAAGGAAAATATCTGCAACCAGATGGGGTTTTAAATGAAGGCGATTCAAAATCGAACCACTGTATCCGAGAACCGGATGGATAAGGATATGAGAGGCAAAACTCCGCTGCTAATTAGCAGCGGAGCCGTCTCT
>JBLHJD010000027.1:0-20953 GCA_047618705.1 Luteibaculaceae bacterium | reverse complement strand
GCAACGGAGTCGGAGTACAGACCACACAGCCCGCCCCGGCACTTCTGGGAATACTTAGTTATTTAGCTAGTTTTTTATTGCTTTTTCATTCCATACAATCAATGCGATCAGAGGAATTGTGATAACTAGAATCTCAACATATCCTTCACGAAATGAGGTTCCTGTTATTCTTACAATCGGAAGAACCATTAGTCCGAGTAAATTGAGAATATAAAACCCACTTCCTAATTTCCATTTTTCTAGTTTGTAATATCTAAACATTAGAATTGAACTGATAGCCAAAATTCCTATCGACAGGAGTGCAATATTGGTGTTTAAAAAGCCCGCTAAAGAGGTCAGAGCAATGCAAATTGAAAAGATTATACCTATAATTAGATTTAGCGTTTTTGTACTATTTTTCTGAGCGGTAATTTTCATTTGTTCATTAGCTACAACACAAGGTTAAACTGCGTTTCAATGCAGTTTAGGTTTCGTTATATGCTATTATTTTATGACTGAAAAGCCACCATCTACATGCAGTATTTGACCCGTTACCCAAGATGAATTTTTGGATAATAAAAATGCTGCTGCTTCTGCAATATCTTTTGCTTTACCCACTCTCTTTAAAGGATTATTCTCAGACTGTAAACTCAATTTTTCTGGCGTGTTTAAAAATTTATTTGCCAAATCCGTGTCTGTCAAAGATGGTGCAACAGCGTTTACTCTTATGCTTGGCGACAATTCTGCTGCCAAGGATCTAGTCAACCCTTCAATGGCACCTTTAGAAATAGCTACTTGTGAATGGAAACTAAATCCAGATTGAACAGCAACTGTTGAAAATAATACAATTGATGCTTCTTGACTTTTCCTCATTTTTGGTAATAGATGTTGGATGATTTTTGTTGCACCTAAAACCTGCAGCTTAAAATCTTTAATGAAGTCTTCATCTGTAAAACGGTGAAACGGTTTTAAATTTATGCTTCCTGGACAATAGGTTAAACCATGAATCTCTTCAGGTAAATCATTCAGGTTTAACGTGTCTGTTTCTACATCAAACTTTATATACTTGACATTTGGACGGTCCTGGATCAAATTATTATTGTACGTCGCAAAAATGTTAGCTCCTTGGGCTTCAAGTAAGTTTACTAATTCCTTACCAATACCGGAAGAGCCTCCAATTATTATATAGTTTCTCATTTGATAATGTTTTAATAAATGTACCCGTTTTCGGGTAAAAGAAGTTGGCGGTTTTTACCACAAATGTTCCTACAAAGAACGAATGTTTGATTAACCACAAAACTGTGAAACGAAGCATTGAACCGCCAAGATCATATAGGTGTTGTTCTGGGCTGGCTTTTTCTTAATTTCTATTAATGCAATGAGTTATAGTTGATTGAAAATCATTTTATTGACTCTAAGAAAATAAATAGATTCAAAATCATAAAAAATGCTGCTGGTAAAGATATCCAGGTGCTGTCTTTTAATTTTATTCTTACGACCAAACCACACAACATAAGTAACCCAAGCCCTAAAGATGATATCGTTAAAATTAGATTGTATTTTAGCCCTATCAATAACCCAGTAGCCCCCAATAATTCTAAAACTATTGTTAATAGTCCTAATTTTCCCAAATTAAATCGTTTGAATTCGTTTTTCATATGGGGTGATATGAAATAGGAAACTACATAAGCATAGAATGACAAACTGGATATTATTATACCAATTATGGTTAAAGTCATTTCAAAATAATTTAAATGAACCTATTGCTATGATTGCAGAAAGAATCAATAGAATTAGCGAGGGGAGGTGTTTAATAAATGGATTTTTAATCTTAAAGTGGAAATATTGGGCAGCTATCATAAAAACACCCATAATTATAGAAGGAATTTGGACTAAGGATGAATGCCAAATACCAGCTATAAGCAATGTTGCTAATGCAATTTTAGATGCTCCTACAAAGTTGCGGGTTAAATCACTTAATCCAAATTGCTTAAATTCTTTTACCACATTGTCAAATCTAAAAATCCAAACATAGGCAACAGACAGTCCTAAAGTAATTTGCGTTAAACTTAAAAAAATATTTTCCATCACTTTTTATCTTTTTTATTGTTACAATAGCTTTTCAATAACAAACAATATATTCTAATAAGCCCTCGGCTCTATTATACATTGTGTCCTTCATAATACTTACCCATAGTATCAATTATGAGTAGATTTAGTTTACATCAAAAATAAAATTCTTACTGCTTTTATTTCTTTTTAAAACTCCAGCCGTCCGTAATAGCATAACTAAAAGCGGTACCGAATAGTAAAGTTATAATACCGGCGAAATAGGGGATAAATTCAATCATTTTTCGTATTGTTTATAAGTTTCAAATAAATACCAAAAGCTAAAATGCTTGGAATCCAAAGCCCAATGAAAATAGCTTGATCCGAATTTCCTTTAAAAAATAATACTTCGGAATATACCAACGAAAGGAAAGCCGAAATAAAGAGTAATTTGTCTGTGAGTGTAAACTTCTTAATCATCTTTTTAAATTGTATTTCCTACTCATAAGGCTTTTCAGAATGCGCCCCGTTTTTTAAAGTGGGTTCTGGTCTCCACTTTTAAAATTCAATATCTCTGTTTTTTGTCACATACGGTGGTGAGCCCTTAAGCATTCGCAGCCCATCTTTTTTTTAAAACTTTCCCATAAGGGCTCGGTTATGAATTGTGCAACATTCGAAGCAAAAAACGTTCAAATCCCAACAACCTTAGCCAAAAGATTTTTTAATGCATGTAATTTAATCTAAAAAAGATACTAAACAAAGCGTTGGCGGAAACAGGTGTGCGAACGTTTGTTACCCACTATTCCCCGCATGATTTATAGCCGATGCTAAACAAAACATCTCTCCGTTCGGTAGCTGCCGTTTCGTATCGTTTAATTTCATTCAAGATCAATGGTCACTAGCATCCGCTAGTCGGGAATTTAAAGTGTCTTCGAGTATAAGAATGAAGCATCCTAAAAGTAAAAAAAGTGCCATTAAAGCAACTCCAATACCTATTGAATAAGTACTGTTTGTTACTAAACTATTTGCTAAAATCGGGGAACAACATCAATACTCCCAATAATCTAGTCCGCTTAAATAATAGGAGAGTCGAACGTGTTATTTACAGGCACCCAATGAAAATAATGAACGGATAAGAGTATTCATAAAATGCCGTTGAAAGTTCATATCCTGAAAGCTCTCCAATTGGCATATCAAGATATACTATACTGGTATTCAGGTGTAATTTGAAAACCTTCAACCACCCAAAAAGAAACTATATAAATGCAATTTGAGATACCATTATCTTTTTGAACGCACTTAATAAAAAGTTGGCTTTTGACCGTTCCAAATAAATAATCAAGAAAATAAGTACTCCAAAAAATAATAATACAAATAGACTATTTGAAATTCCCCCCAATACAGGAAGTAATTTTTGAGTATGTCGAGCTGAAAAAATAGTCCGTATTCAAGACAAGAATCTTCTGATTATTTTACTGTCTCTGATTTTCCTCATTTCAATTTTTTAATAGCGTACAACGGTTTGGCTAAAAATAAGCGTTCGCCACCAGTAGGATTATTTTTAGGTTTTGTTAGGCAACGTTTTAATTGTTTCAAAAGCTAAGTACGCAACCCATCCAAAGATTACCACACTCGATATTCTCTGAGTCAACCCTCTATATTCTGAAGGGTCAAGTCCTACCAGCATAGACCAGAAGTAAATGAATATTACTAATCCAGCGATAATCGTAATTGGGAAATACTTCTTGTCAATGGAGGAACCTTTTAGTTCATAACACGAAACAAAGGGAAGAATCATCATGCTTAATCCAATTCCATAAAATCCGTGCATTGGATTCCCCATTGGAAAAAGTCCATTTGAAATCATAGAGATCCCAAAAATGATGAGGAGAATAGCTGACAATACGTTCTTTTTTTTGCTCACTCTTATTAAGCCAATAGACAGCAAAACACAGGATAACCCAGTTGAAATTGCGCCCGTATTTAATACTGTTATGGCTGTTAGGTTGTCTGTCAATGATATTTCACTTGCGTGTTGACTAATAGCGCTATAGTCAGCAGTTAATATTCCTGCAATTAAAACGGGTACAAAGAAATATAGTGGTAATAATAGCGCCTGCTTTATTAATAAATTCATGTTTTTCTCTGTTGCACAACGCTTCAGCTAAAAATAAACGGTAGCGACACGTGGGGTTATTTTTTAGGTAATGTTGGCATTCGTTTTTAATCTCCTCTTTTTTATAAAATGATAGATGTTAAGCGTCAGCATAGAAAGTAAAATTAAAAGCAATCCTGAGTTTGCAAAACGAGTCCCTATTTTAGTCCAACCATAACTAGCTCCAATGTAAATTAAAACAAGCAATAGAAAATAATAGATGTCAATTTTAAGGTTTACCCTCTTGATTTTTAGTTGTTTTAGTTCTTCGTGATTATGATCAGATAAAACGAATTTAATTCTGTTAAAATCCAACAGCAGTAGAATTACATTAAAAAAGAGAAATCCTCCAACAACGTAAGGCGTCCCAGTCCATTTTAATGCAATTGTAACCACAAGAATATTTAATAGCATTGGTAAAAGCATTATCGCTCCAATTGTCCTGAATCTGTTCGTGATTAACAAAAAACCAATTGTCACTTGAGAATAAGCAATAAACTTCCCAAGTAACTCTAGATTATGTTCTGCAAGGTTTTTAATTAAATCTTGAGGTCCAATAATATCTTGAATTCCTGTCAATTTTTCTATACCAGCTGTAATGAAAATTAGACCGAGAAAAAAAGCAATTATACTTGCTAATCGCTCTTTTGTTGTACGTTTCATTGCGTGTTTTTTTTTTAATTAATACCAATAACGACCAGATATGCCGCGAAATGGTTTTTAATAACCACGCCGATTCGAGAGCGCAACTGGGCGGTGATTTGTTCTTTGAAAGTAACCTTTTACTGGAAAAGAACAATAGAAAGGAGTGAACAAGATTATGGCTTGCGATTACGATAGGACTGCCATTTTGAGGTATATCTGATGGTGTGCCCTTTTATTCCTTTTTGTTTGTTGTTTTCCCAACCAATCGAAGTAAGGAAGAAAGAAGCAAAAAGTTCTGGTCAAATTGAAACCCAATTTCGCCTCCGGCGCACCCTCATTTATTCACCACCAATTTGCTCCGACCAATCGCCTTAAATGACTCAAAAACTCAATTAGAAAAACACCAGGAGAAAGAGGAACCATTGCTATTCCGGACAACAACTGGACCTCTAATTTCGCCTCCGATTTGTTGACCAAATTTAATTACATCATTTGCTCCGGCTTTTTTTTGCAGGACACAACAACGGTTAATGTGAGCAAGCCAAGGGCAAGTCCCCTACCGCTTACTTCAATTTCAGTTTACTAAAGCGGAACATATCATTACTCAATCCTAACATGAGCATTTCATCCGCCCCTATTTGTTTGCTAATAAAAGGCCTTGCCATAACTTCCACTTTGTTCGAAAACGAAATGGTTTCTTTGTTTAAATTCCCCTCATTATCTAAAACTGCCAGGACAATAATTGTTTCCTCCTCTTTTTCATAGTAGTACAATTTGTCGCCCTCCTGGTTATTGATGTTCTTGGGGCTATCATTGTACACAAAATATAGATTGTCATTCGCATTTGCCAGTGCGTAGGAAGAATAATATCCCCCATCATTTTTTGTGATTTGATGTTTTGCGATTTTTTTCTTCCAATCGATACTCCCTTCTGGGGACATTTTAATGGCGATGATATCATTGAAAACATAGTAGTAATTTGTGTAGCTCGAAGCGTTTGCTCCGGCCCCCGTATTTACATGCACAGATTCCACATAATATTGCTCTCCAATTAAAATGGAGCCCCCATCTTGGCACATAATAATTTCGTCTAATTCATATTCCACCAACTCCGCACTTTTTCCTTTGGCCGCTTTTCGCAGCTTTTTGCCTTTTTCTTTTTCACTTAAATGCTCCGTGATAAAATCCAAATCAAACTTTTCAAACTTGGAGGAAATGACCTTCTTGTCATCCGATTTTAGCTTAATAAAAAAGGTGCCTTCAATACTTCCTTTCCCCTCAGAAGAGTAGAAACCCGCACAAACTATATTGCGTTCGGTGTCAATTCCAATCCGTAAATCTGTCAAGAATTTCCCCTCCAAAACAACAGGATTCTCAACTATAGTGTTTCCCTCGTTGGTATAACTGAGAATGGAGTATGACCCTATTGATTTGTTCCGAAATGAAATTCTAGAATCTTCCTCCAGATTTTCTCTAAGAACGTGGAGATTTCCAAAATTGTCCAACGTGTAATTGTTCACCACGAAATTTTCCTCGGATGCAGACAACTTAATTTTTTTATTCCACAGTTCATTTAAGTTGTGATCTAACACATAAAAAGCAAATTCCTTAGTTGCCCCCTTTTCTAATCCGAGGGTAGAAAACACAAGGAGTTTGGATTTATCTTGAGATAACTTCAAAATAAAAACTCCTGCAGATGCAGCATTAATTCCATACAGCAATCTAGGCTTCTTCGTATTTGGAATTTCTGCTACCAAAATCTTTCCTGCCGAAGGAATAAGGGTGGATTTATCTATTTCTTGAACAAACAGTGACTTAATTTTGGTTTTTTTATTTCTCTGCGACGTAAAAAGGAACAACTTTTTGTTCATCATGATGCAGGACTCCAATTCACTTTCATTCTTCTTCCCTTTCAAGTTAAGGACTACTGATTTTGTTTTCTTGAGCTCTTGGTTATAGTGTTCAATAAAATAATCAGATTCCCTCTGCCACAAATTTCCAGCTCGATGTGATTGTGTGTAAAAACCCGTATCGTCGTTGCCAATTAATTTATCTGGTCTTCTGTTTTCTTCCATGGCATATTTTGTTCCCCAAAAAACTTCGGACAACCTTTCCTGTGCCTGGCCAGATAAAAAGGTCGGGACTAAAACTAAAAAGGAAAAAAATAAAATGGCTTTTTTAATCATAACACAGTTTTTTTGCTTGCCTAAAATTGGAGAAGCTCCTTAATTTCTATTCTTAGAATACTCAGAACCGTTGGCAATATAATTCAATTAACAAACAATTGTCTGCAGAGATAAAATTCACCATTTACTCGATCAAAAATAGCCTTTTAGTTACATGAAAACTTGAGAGCACAAATAGAAGCAGGGAGCCGTCTGCTTCACCCTACTCCAACTTTTTAAGTAGCTTTGTTCCATTCGTGGAAAAATCAAAATAAAAAAGCATGTATCAGGTCAGTGTTAATGATAGTGAGGCCCCTTATTCAGTGGAGTTAAAAAAGGGTTCTGCCACGGAGGGAACCATTAATGGAAATCCATTCGATTTGGATGTGGTAAAGATCAAAGAAGGAAACTACAGCGTAATACACAACAATAAATCCTACAACGTGGAATTGGTGAAAACCGATTTTGAAACGAAGGAATTTAGAATAAAATTGAACGACCAGGTGTACACCGCCAACATCAAGGATAGATTCGATTTACTCCTGGAAGAACTTGGTTTGGACAACTTGAATAACGTTACCATAACAGATATTAAAGCTCCTATGCCAGGCTTGGTGTTGGAAGCAAAGGTGAAAGTGGGTGACACCGTTGCCAAAGGCGATCCTGTGTTGATTTTGGAAGCCATGAAAATGGAAAACGTATTAAAATCACCCACCGATGGTGTTATTAAATCCATTATAGTAAAAAGCGGAGATGCCGTGGAAAAGAATCAAATATTAATTCATTTCGAATAAAACCCCTGTTATTATGAGAAAAATATTGAGCATTGGTCTAATAGCAACGGCAACTCTTTTTGCAGCCTGTTCAGGATCCCCTAAAAAAACGGAAACTCCGGAAACGGAAAAAGCCACTACAACTGCAGAAAAATCTGGTCGGACTTTTTCCATTGACACAGAAAGTTCCAAAGTATTGTGGACTGCTTATAAGCTGACTAAAAAAATTGGTGTAAACGGAACGTTCGACGCCCACACCATTTCCGGAAGTCTTACTGGATCTTCCTTGGATTCCATTATCCCTGGATTGGAGATTTCCATTCCAATAAATTCGTTGAACACGAAAGACGCAGGGCGCGACAAAAAAATTAAGGAAACCTTTTTTGCGACCTTAAATACTGACGTAATTGAAGGACGCGTTAGCTCCTTTGGTAACAAAAAAGCGGGAATTGATTTTACGCTGAATGGAATTACCAAAACGGTAGAAGGCCGCTACGAAATAAAAAAGGAAAAATTTGTTTGGGAAGGGGAACTTATCCTAACTGACTTTGATGGGAGCGCTGCCTTAAAAGCGTTAAATGAAGTTTGCAGTGCAAAACACACCGACGCCGACGGCTCCTCTCCAATGTGGCCGGATGTTGCATTGCGTTGGGTTGTGAAGCTCAAGAAAAACTGATTTAAAGTCATTTTTGTACATTTTTAAAAAACTTAATTATGATAAAAAACATACTTTGTGGGTTGCTACTAGCATCGGCCTTTGTTGGTCAAGCCCAACTAAATTACCCTATTAATACCCAGAAATTAAAAAACCATGTAGGTCACCACTCCTTTGAAAAAGCGTTGGATGGGGTAATGACTACTGAAAATTCGTTTATTCCTGGGGACACTTTGGATATCACTTTTACCTTAAACATGAATGTGAATGCCCAAGAGCTTGAACTTGGTGATTCATTGGCCATGACTTTCCCAGCTGGGGTTACTATTGTGAGCACACAAAATGATCCTGAGTTTGAACCTGGGATTCCAGGAGCAACATCTGAAAATTTAAATGGTATTAATGGTCAGACTATCTCCTGGGGAGATAATGACAATGGAGCTGGAGGAATAATTGGACAAGGAACAAATGTGATTATCCGTTTAATATTCGCTGACACATTAAATGCGGATTTAAACGTTGCTTTGTTTATCAGTTCGGATCAAGGAACTGGTACACCTGCTCCTTTTCCAGCTGATTTAACTGCAAGCGTAATACTCCCAATGCGTCCTACCAACCCTGATTTCACTACTGAAAACTATGCTACCAATGTGCTTACTAAAGTACCAATGCATTTAGTTTTAGGTAACCAATCCTTTTCAGGGGTAACAGTAAACAAAGGAGGGAATTTTACAGGTTCTGCTTTTTATAATTTTACTTTATCCGCTTTCAGTGATTCGGTACAAATTACTAGCCCTATGGCTAACCTTGGGACTGACACGGTGTCAACCGGATTTAATTTGGGCTTAAGTACTGGGACGCATACAGTTGTGCATAACATCAACTATACTGATGATGCGAACCAAGCTAATAACACAACCACTTTTGACATTTTTGTTGGGGATTCTACCTTGGCTCGGGACAACGGAGATTTTTCCTCGAGTTATCCATTTGGACCTTCTATTGATGTGGGTGCAGGACCAAGTGAGCTGCGTTTAGCTTCTGCTTTTTCCATCAAGAAATCAGATTCTATTACTTCAGTAGACGTGTATTTAATGAACCAAGTTGGAGGAGACGATGTGTATGTAACCATTCATGATTTTTCTGGTTCTGTAGTTGGAAATCAATTAGCTACTTCAGAAACATACACAACGGTTGCGAATGCAACTTCATGGGTGAATTTAAAAATTGCTTCCGGGTTTGTGATTACCCCAACCGAATTTGCAATGGTAATTCATGGAGAATCAGCCACTAACGGAACGGTTGCCCGTTTAGGAATTGGTTCGGGAAACTATTTAGATGGTAGTAACTTAATTATTATTCCTGCGGCTAATTTTTCTGCTGATATTTCTGCTGCCGGTTTGCATGGATCCTTTGGTTTAAGAGCCAACTTTGGTGCCTTTGAAGGCCCTATTAATCCAGATTTGTACATGGTGAACTTAGATTACACTACAGATTACCCTACTCTTCCTTCTTTCCTTTGGAATGGAATGACCCCTATTGATGTTTCCTTTACAGTAAAAAATGCTGGAACAGCTGCGAACCAAGGTGGTGAAGTTAAGACGGAAGTATTGGATGGAAATGGCGCCATTAAGTTCACCAATAACACCCCTGTTTCTTCTGTGAATCCTGGAGATTCTTTAAATGTAAACTTGAGTGGTGCATTTGATTTATCTACTTGGGGAGTTGGGGTTTACACTATAACCTCCATTTTTGAAGGTACCGGTGATGTAAACCTTGCCAATGACACCGTAAGTTTTGGTGTAGAAGCATCGGATAGTACCATGACAAGAACAGATGGGAACTTAATTCTAACAGGACCTATAGGTAATAACATAGACCTTGGATTAGGTGCTGGGAAAGTGAACTACGGAATGTTATTGGACCTTGGGTCTACGGGTGACACCTTAACTTCTGTCAATGTTTTTTCTCTAGACTTCGACGCTGGAGACATTGCATACTTTGATGTATATGGATTTGACGTTGCCAACAATGTTCCTGACTCAAATAACATTCTTGCAAGCGGAACTTACGACGTTCCTGCTGCTGTTGCTACTTTTAACATTCCTGCAAATTCCCCAACTAGTTTGTCTGGTTTGGTGTATGTTGAGATCGGTTTAATTCCTGCTGCCGCAGAGCGCAATATCATATTGAGTAGTGGTAAATACCAGGCCAACACCTGTTTTATTCAAACTGGTGGTCAATATTTTGATGCATCTGCTTTGAACAGTGGAGAACCGTTGGTTCCATTTTTTAATACCAATTTTGGATCGTTAGCACCAAGTGCAATCCGTGATATTAAGTCGGCAAACTTTGGTGTTTATCCAAATCCAAGTAATGGACTAATTTCTTTAGAAGGAGTAAACAATGGACTTGTTTCTATTTACTCTTTGGATGGGAAGATGGTTCAGGAAATGGAAGCCACTAAAAAAATGGATGTTTCGGCATTAAACACCGGAACCTACATTTTGATTTTAAGATCCGATGATTCTATTTACAGAACAAAATTAATCATTGAGTAATTTCAATTTCATCAATTAGAAAAGGGGAAATCCAGCAGGATTTCCCCTTTTCTATTTTCTATATTTAAAGAAAAAGTTATGAAAAAAGTTGCGGTTTTATTGGCGGGATGTGGAGTGTACGATGGAAGTGAAATTCACGAAACCGTTTTTGCCCTATTAGCCTTAGACCAAATGGGAATTGGGTATCAATGTGTAGCTCCCAACCGAATTCAGCACCATGTTATTGATCATACTACAGGAGAAGAGACACCTGAGGCCCGGAACATCTTGGTTGAATCGGCCCGGATAGCTAGGGGTGACATCCAGAGTTTGGATCTGGTCCAGATCTCTGAATTTGATGGCTTATTAATTCCCGGTGGTTTTGGCGCAGCAAAAAACCTCAATCAGTGGGCTCTTGCGGGTCCTGAGGGAACTGTTTTTGAAGACGTCCAAGCCCTTATTAGCAATTTTCATGCTGCCAATAAAGCTATTTGCGGACTGTGCATGGGGCCAACCGTTATAGGGCAGGCACTTGCAGCTCACAAGGGAATTACACTAACCATGGGTAGTACTCAGGAAAAATCTCCCTACGACATTCAAGGAATTGCCCAGGGCTTACAAAGTTTGGGAGTTGGAATTCAGGAGGCCAGCTTAAAGGAGATTTGTGTTTCTGAGGAGACCAAAATAGTGAGTGCACCGTGTTATATGATGGAGGGAAGCATCAAGGACATCCATGCCAATGTGGTGCAAGCGGTATCTGCTTTTGCAAAGCTTCTCTAGGGTCCAACTGCCCAGTTGAAATATTAAACTTAAATTTGCCCAAATTTCGGGAATGGATTTCGAGAACACCCTAACCATAGCTGTTGATTTTGACGGGACCATTGTGGAGCATAAATTCCCACAAATTGGCAAGGAAATGCTGTTTGCATTCCAAACCTTAAAGTCGCTCCATGAAAAGGGCCACCGCATTATCCTATGGACCTTTCGCCATGGCCTAGCCCTAGATGAAGCGGTTGAATATTGCCAAAAAAATGGATTGGAATTTTACGCCATTAACCGGAGTCATCCCGACGAAAATTTCGACCCCAAAGAGGCTAGCCGGAAATTAGAAGCCGATTTATTTATTGACGACCGCAATTTTGGTGGATTTCCAGGTTGGGGAAGAATATGGGCCCTTATTTATCCAGAGGGTGATCCCAACAAAGTCAACTACCAACCCATTTACCCCGAGGACCACTACAACAAAAGCCCCAAGAAAGGAATTTTAAAGCGTTTATTTCCATGATAAAGTACAAGAGCAAGGAAGAGATAGAAATTATGCGCGCGAGTGCATTGGTGGTGTCGAAAACCCTAGGAATGATTGCCGGAGAGATTAAACCTGGTGTTACTCCCCTGCATTTGGACCGTTTGGCCGAAGAGTTTATTTTAGACGCGGGTGCCAAGCCCGGTTTTAAAGGCATGTACGATTATCCACATACGCTTTGTACTTCTGTAAACGAGCAAGTTGTTCATGGAATGCCTACAGACAAACCCTTGGAAAGTGGCGACATTATTTCTGTGGATTGCGGATCATTCATGAATGGATACTATGGTGACCATGCGTACACTTTTGAAGTTGGAGAAGTGGCGGAGGAAGTAAAAAAATTACTGCGGGTAACCCACGAAAGTTTGGATTTGGGTATTGCACAAATGTGCGCTGGAAACCGCTTGGGCGACATTGGATTTGCCATTCAAAACCACGCCGAAAAAAATGGGTATGGTGTCGTTCGCGAATTGGTGGGTCATGGAATTGGCCAAGAAATGCACGAAGATCCCCAAGTTCCCAACTATGGAAAACGAGGACGCGGAACCAAATTACAAGAAGGACTTGTTTTGGCTATTGAGCCGATGATAAATATGGGAGTAAAAAACGTGAAACAGCTATCTGATGGCTGGACTATTGTTACTGCCGATGGAAAGCCAAGTGCTCATTTTGAGCACGATGTGGCTATCGTTGATGGGCAACCTGAAATCCTAAGCACGTTTGACTTTGTGTACGCTGCTTTAGGGATAAAAGCTTAGTTCATTAATTTCTGAAGGCGGATAATAGTGTATTTGTTCTGACCTAAATCCGCCAGGGTATTTGGTACTCGTGGCTTGCTGCTAATCTGAAATTTATTTCTATCGGCATCCAAAACCTTAATTTCTACCTTTTCACCAAAAGAGCGACCGTTAAAATGGGGTTTCAATAAAATCTGGGAGTGGGTTTTGCTGATTTTGGATCTTCCAAAATCAGGATCACTTTGGACTATTTTGAGTAATTCTTCCAAGGTATGGTTACTCCTAATTTCTTGGGTTAAGAACACGTTTAAATCGTCTCTTTGGATTTTTTCTATTCCTATTCTTCTTACGCTGGATTTTGTAAGAATTAAGCAGAAAAAGGCCAGAAAAAAGGCAATGGTAAAAGACTGCACAAAAGCATCCAATCCATTAAAGGACTCAGAGTTAAGTGCTTGAAAACCTGTAATTAAAAGGATGGCAGGTAAGTAGCTAATTGAAAATATTCTAAGAAAATACTGAAATAGGGGTGATATAAACAGGGTGGTTAGCGAGGACTACTGTAATTGCAACTACAATCATTAACACCTCGTTTTTCCATAAAAGCATCCACTGATATTTTCACCAACAAAAAGAGTCCCTAATCCTCCAAATCCAGTTTCATTTTAATATCCGCTCGCGAAAAAAGGGCATTTCCTAAGGGGATTTCCAAAAAACCATACTTCCGGTACAAATGAATGGCCGAAGCCAACTTTGTGTTGGAAAATAGAAATATGGACGGAAAATTTAATCGTTTGGATGCAGCTATGATATGGTCCATGAGTAGGTGCCCCAATCCTTTCCCGCGAGCTTCTGGTGCAATAGCCATTTTCCCCAACTCGATTTCCCCGTTTCCGCGTGGAATTAATGAAGCCGTTCCAAGAACAGCCCCATCTTCCACCACAAAATAAATATACCCCCCCTTATCGAGGATGTATTGTTGGGGATCAGACAATTCCCTTTCGTCAATTTCCTCTACCACAAAATGGGTTTGAAGCCATTCCACGTTTAAGCTTTTTACAAAGGAGGCAAACTCAGGCCGGAAGTTTACAATCTGAATTGCCATTGCCTATTTTTTAGGAATGTTTTGAAGCACGTCTAATAAAAATTTCCAGAACTTTTGTACTGAGGAAATCTGTACACACTCATCCGGAGAATGCGCGTGGCGTATATTTGGTCCAAAAGAAATCATATCTACCTCAGGAAGGTGTTTTCCTAAAATCCCACATTCTAAACCTGCGTGACAAGCCTTAATTTGCGGTTCGGCCCTAAAAACATCGCGGTATAAACGCGCCATAATTTTCAGAATAGCGGAGTCGGCATTTGGTTCCCAACCTGGGTAATCACCAGCTTGTACTACCGAAGCTCCCAGCAAATCAAAGGGGGCACGAACGGTATTTGCTACATCGCGTTTAGTGGATTCAACACTGCTCCGTTGCAAACTTTGCGTTTCAAAAACACCATCCCGAATAATTACCCGCGCTAAGCTGGATGAAGTCTCTACTAGATCATCGAAATACAGCGACATTTTGTGCACACCATTGTGTACCGCATAAAGCACACTTAAAATTTTGTTTAAATCGCCATTGGCCATGCATTTCGCAGGAGTAGACTCTTTCTTAACGTCCAACACCATCTTTTTACCTTCCTTCGCAAATTCAGCCTGAAACTGTCCAAGAATAGCTGCAAAGTGGTGATGTAAAACCTGTGTATTGCGCGGATCCACAGAAAACACAGACACGGCTTCCCGTGGGATTGCGTTCCGTAAACTTCCCCCATCGAAAGAATGCAAATGAATTGGGCAAGGAATTTCCTGGAGTAGGCGGGTCATTAATTTGTTGGCATTCGCTCTTCCTTGGTTAATATCCATTCCAGAGTGCCCACCCATCAGGCCTTTTAATTCAACGCGGAAGGTATCCATTCCGGTAGGAGTGTCCATTTCTAGGTAGTGGTAGCTTGTATTGGTGTCCACCCCACCTGCACACCCAATGCTCAGTTCATCATCATCCTCGGTATCGAGGTTAAGTAATATTGTTCCGGAGTAAAAGCTGGGATCCAATTCTTTGGCTCCAGTCATTCCGGTTTCCTCATCAATCGTAAACATGGCCTCCAAAGCTGGATGCGGAATATCGGTTGATGTAAAAAGTGCCATGATTGTTGCCACACCCAGACCATTGTCAGAACCCAGGGTAGTTCCATTGGCTTTCACCCAATCCCCATCCACAAGCATCTCTATCCCTTGGGTATCAAAATCGAAAACGGTGTCATTGTTTTTTTGGTGCACCATGTCGAGGTGCGACTGAAGGATAACGGTTTCCCTGTCCTCCATGCCCGGCGTAGCTGCCTTTTTGAGGATTACATTTCCAATGGCATCTTTGTGTGTTTCAAAACCATGCTTGGCTCCAAAATCCAGCATAAACTGAATTACTCTTTCCTCTTTTTTACTGGGTCTTGGAACGGCATTTAGGTCGGAAAAATGGTTCCAAAGAGATTGGGGTTCGAGTTGTCTTACTTGTTCTGACATAGGAGTTGCGATTTACCTGTTTTGATTTGCTCAACGAAGGTAAGGCATCGCGTTTTAATGGCATAAGCCAGAAAAAGAAATAATTAAAAATTGTGTGATTGTTTGATCGGGGCTTGGCTCTACCGCACCAGGGTCACTTTCCCAAATACTTCGTGAACCTCTTTGTTGATGTCGGTAAATACAAAACGTAAGGCGTAGGTCCCTACTGGTGATGGAATGCCTTTATATGTTCCGTTCCAGGCGTCGTTCAATGATTTGTACTCGAAAATCTCTTCACCCCACCGGTTAAATACTTGACCCTTCAGATCAATAACGTTGTAGGTTTTTGGAAAAAAAACATCATTAAACCCATCGCCATTCGGCGTAAAGCTGCTTGGTAAGTATATATGAACTTGGGACTCAATTTTCACCCTAATTTCCAAAGAGTCAACACATCCCAGTTCGTGTTCCGCAAAATATTTGGCAGAGTGGAATCCCTTTTCCTCAAACCGAACTCGGGGATTTATTTCATTGCTTGCACTTCCATTTCCAAATTCCCAATACCACAGATTCCAACGATCTGGCATGCTGGCGGAGAACTCTACCCATTCCTTTGGTTCCGGATTTACAGGGCTGACATCAATAAATGCCGCGTACAAGGAAAAGTGAATGTTTTCGACGTGAACTTCAGACTCCAAAACACAACCTACTTCATCTTCTACTTGCACCAGGTGCTGGCCTTGTCCAAGGTTGGTGATCTCCAGCGTATTTATTGGAGATCCGTCCCATCTGGTTTCCACGTCACCTGTGAAATCGGCGTAGGAAATAGCTACGGACCCGAAGTTCCCATTGCACGAATCTGGAGCCACGAGCACCTCCATTTCCGGAACCAAGTGCTCCACAAAAAACTGAATAGTTGTGTCGCAATTTTTATCCTGAACAAAAATGCTATGCGATCCTGTTTGCAAATTGGAATTTTGGGTAGATCCGTTTACCCCATCCCATGTTATCGTTAATGGCGCACTATATTGGTTTGGCACTAGTGTTGCTTGCCCAGGAACAATATCACATTTCATGGGAATTAAATCCGTTAAACTCACCTCCAAATTTGGAATTGCTGGTATACTTCCATCTAGGGTGTCGGAGCAATATTGATCCACAACAACCACTTGGAAATCCCCTGATGTTTGATGCATATTTGCTCCCTGCACTCCATTCCACAACACTTGGTAAGGCAAGGTGTTTTGCACAGTAATTGTTGCCGTTCCATTATTTAAACCACAGCTTGATGAATCAATGCTTAGGTCACTAATTAATATTGGAGGAATGGCATCCATCATTAAAGAATCCAATTCCCAACAGTATCCGTCGAACATGGCAACATGTTGCAATCCGGGTGCCACATTTTCGAAGCGCCCTGAATCTTGTTGAGGTCCGTTTTCTAAACTAAAAAGGTAGTTACCAGAACCGAGTGAACCGGTTGCTACAAAAATTCCATTTTGCTCATAGCAGTGCTGTTGAACAATTTGGGAGAGGTTCAATTCCGGTTTTACCACCACAGGTACATTCACCAAAAGTGAATCATAGCACCCGTTGTCTTCCACCTTTAACCAAACCGATTGGCCACCAGAAATTCCAGTAATCGGCGATCCAGCTACTGGGGTATTATTCCAGAACATATATTCTTGACCAGACCCCCCTTCTGAGTGGAACATTACCTGGGCATTAGCGGAGTCGCACCGTTCTGGAATTAATGAATCTAAAACCAAGTTAGGTTGCCCTATATCTTCTAAGTTAAAACGAAGGACTTGGTCACAAACGCCATTGGAAACAACAACAAAGTAGGTTCCGGCTTTTAAGTTTTCGATAAGGTCATCCGTATGGCCTGTATTCCAGGAAAAGCTTAGGTTTTGCCCTGCCGTATCCTGCACAGAAATCCACCCGTTATCCAAATTACAGGAGGGATGAACAAAATCGCTGACAACACCTGGCCCGTCATCATTTCCAACTTCAGCACTTAAACTATCTGAGCACAAATCGTCGCTAATTTTGATGGCATATAGTCCAGAAGACAATCCTGTTCTAGTAAGCGTAGAATCGGGCACATCGTCCCATTCTATTGTTAAGGGCCCTTGAGAATTGAGGACACGAACACCGATCCTACCATTGGTTTCCCCACAGCTGCTGTTTTCCTGATCAATTAGGACTGCTTGCATATTAGGCCCGGCCAATACCGCTTGCTGGGCAAAAACCTCACATGTTCCATCTGACAATCGGATTTGGTACACTCCAGGAGCCAAATCAGGTACGTCATTGGATACCACGTTTCCGTTTAGGAAGTAGGTATAATTTCCTACATTACCACCAACCCCGTACATGTTAATTGCCCCGTTATTTAAGCCACAAGAGGTGGCATTGGAGGACACGTTTAACTCCGGGGCAGCTACGTTTTGAATTTCAATAGTCGCCTCTTGCTGGCACTGACCATCGTCCACAATTACAGTGTAGAAACCTCCGGCCAAATTGGTTAATACCGATGCATTTATTCCAGGGAATTCCAACCAGTCGTAATTATACAGCCCCGAACCACCGCTTACATTTAGGCTGACACTACCGGAATTACCACCGCAAGAACTTGCCTCTGCAAAATAATCGATGGTGAGAGATGGACCTTCATTAATTTGAACTACAGAATCTATTACACAATTGGCGCTGTACACGACAATTACATATTGACCTTCTGCCAGCTCGTTCACCTTCTTACTATACGAGGATGGATTTGTATACCACCAATACTGGTAAGGACCCACATCTCCAGATGCAAAAACCTCGGCTTCTCCGTTATCTAATCCACAGCTGGTATTTTCTACCACAAGTTGATCAATAAGGAGCGGATCATTTTTTGGAACAAAAGCAGAGTCTTTTAACACGCATGGAGAATCATCCAATTGGTAATAATACCAAAGGCCACCCGGAATATCTTCCAAGATTCCATTTTCTCCCCCAGCAACACCTTCCCAAACAAAGGTTCCATTTCCATTGGGACCTGAGCTTTGTTCCACCACTAAACGGGCATTACTTTTATCACAATTGGAGGGAACAACTTCTTTTTCGGTGGCGGAAATGGTATGATCTTCCAAAAGAACAACGGACGAATCCAAAGGACAGCCTTTGAAATCTGTAACTGCAATGGCATAGGTTCCAGAAGAAAGCTGGTCGATGGAGCTGGTGCTGAGTAGTTGGCCATCTACCTGTTTCTGGTAGGGTTCAATACCGCCAGCAATACGTGTGAAGGTAATTTCCCCATCGCCATTTCCAGTGCAGGATTCGTCGATGTGATCAACGGACCAAGTTAAAATTTCAGGTTCATAAATAAAGGCATTGGAATCCAGCGGACAATTATTCAAGTCGAGCAGCGAAAAAGTGTAATTACCTTGTGGCTGACTGCTCAAGGTTTCTCCACTGGCACCTGCATTCCAAACCACATTATAAGGAAGGGTTCCACCAACAATAGATACGGCAATTTCCCCATCTGATCCACCAAAGCAAGAAACCGAATCGGTATCTATTTCAACTTTCAAAATATTGGGTTGTTCAATGAGGACGGTATCAAAAACTACACACAGATTTTTATCAAGAATTTGGAAAGGGTATTCGCCAGCAGCGAGGTCCACGCGTTCAAAAAGAACAACCCCATCGTCCCACAACATGGTTAGGGGACCATTCCCGGCTAAGGTGTCCACTTCTGCAGTACCCGAGCTATCCTCAAAACAAAGTAAATCTGTAGCAAATTTATCCCAAACTGTACCCGGGGGATCAATAATTTCCACGTCCAAGGACAGGCTTAAACCTGTATCGTCCAAAACAGTAACTGTATAGGTTCCAGCAACGAGATTTTTTATATCCTCAATGCTGTCTCCATTGGACCAAAGGAAGCTGTAGGGAGGAATACCGCCAAAAACGGTCAGGTCAATTTCTCCTTTTGCGTCGCCTAAACAGGGTGGATGAATTGGGGAAGCTAAAAGCTCTAAGGAATCAATCGATAACGGGTCCAATAGGCCACCACTTGCCGGGTAACCGTAAGACTCTGCATATCCAAAACCATAGGAATACACAGAAAAGGTTGAATCCCCTGTTAACATGTGGGCTCCCCTGCTTACCCCCATTTTGGCTGCATAAATTGCTGTTCCGGCTACTTGCTTAAATAGGCCCGGATTTAGCATAGTCCCGTCTAAACTTACTCTTCCATTGGGAGAAGACTTAATAACATTGATAAAATGGAGGTTAAACTTTTGAATGATGGGTGTCGTGAAGGTGTAGATTTTTCCCCATTGTTCTTTGGGTAAAATATTCATCATAAACGGGTCCGTTGGACTCATTGGCAAACAGTTTCCACCTGTACACAATTGGGTAACAAATGCGGGTTTATCCGTTTTAATTTCTAGTTCTCCTTCAAATTTATGATCCAAGAAAGGCGTGTTGGCATCCAAGGTATACATGGCTCCTTGGATATTTACCTCTGTTGGGTAGTCTCCAGCAATAACCCGGACTATATCTTTTCCGAGTTTGTAATTAAAATCGGTTAAATAAAATTCAGATCCGAGGGAGGCTTTAGCGGGTATTTGTTCGATGAGGTGATCACAGGCATCACACCTTTCGGCTACGTTCATAATTCCTGGAACCATGGCACATTGTGCACCACCGAACATGGAAAACCGTTTGTTGGCCCACACTCTTGCACCGGATAAATCGACCGTGCTAATAGATCCTCCTAGAGCTTTACCAACTTCACCCATCAATACCCGGGCTTCTCCTTTGTTGATGACAAATTCGATGGTATCACCCGCCTGAAACCCTTCGATGGCTGCAGGTGAAACTACATAAACCTTCGTGCTGTCTTCAGCTCCAACCACCATAATTTCGGCGGGTGCATCTATAAGTGGGGATCCGGTAATGAAGTCCGAGGTGTTATAAATTCCCATGGGAGCCGAAACCACGTAGCTTGCCCCTATGGTTCTGTAAGGAATGGCTAAGTATGCATCACTGGTATACTGGATGGTGGAAACCCCATAAACCGATACAGGTTCATCACTTTGAACATGAATTCCGGTGGGACTATTTTGGTTGTGCTTGTGTGTCCCCGTTTCTTCGCCGGCAATGATGTTGGGGATAAGTACATCCACCACTCCATTTTCGGGAACATAGATACTGGTACTCCACCCCAATTTTGGAAGTTCAATGCTGACCGAAGCTCCAAAAGCGGAGGTAATAAATAGTTTTTGAATTTTGCTAGGACCATTGTCGTAGTTCCGCATAAAACCAATCCAAAAATCCTTTCCTGTATAATCCAATCCTACATATTCTCCTTCTCGGACCCAAATCAACTTTTTGAGGCCATCATTCCCCGGGTACA
>JBLHJD010000026.1:0-21165 GCA_047618705.1 Luteibaculaceae bacterium | reverse complement strand
TGCAAGGCTCCAACCAAGAGCGCCTCGATTTCCTGAAAACCTATTTAGCCGAATCGTCCATTGGATTAGAAGGCGTAAAGGAAATAGAATGGGTGATAAATCAGGTAGGTGACTTTGACGGAAACGCCGAGTTGGAACTCGATTTAACTCTTGCCCGTGGTTTAAACTACTACACCGGTGCCATTTTTGAGGTAAAAGCCAAGGATGTAGAAATGGGATCCATTTGCGGTGGAGGAAGGTACGATGACCTAACCGGAATATTTGGTTTGCCCAACGTATCTGGTGTTGGTGTTTCCTTTGGTGCCGACCGAATTTTTGACGTAATGGAACAGCTCAATTTGTTTCCGGAAACCACCAAAGTGGGGCCGCAAGTGTTAGCCGTAAACTTCTCGGAAGAAGATGCCAGTTATTCCTTTGGTGTGATTAAATCCTTGCGTAAAGCCGGGATTTCTGCCGATTTATATCCGGACTCAGCCAAAATGAAAAAACAAATGAAACATGCCGACGCCATTGGTGTTACCTATGTTTTGTTGTGCGGAGAGGACGAAAGAAGCAATGGGACCGTTACCATTAAGAATATGAAAACCGGGGAGCAGGATACAATTCCAGCTAAGGAGTTAACTAGTTATATTGCCTAGATCATGGAAAAATACATTGTTAAATCAGAAGGACTAGACATCCTGCTCATTCCTGAAATACTGAATTTGCCTATCGGGATTTCAGATGAACTTCGGGAGAAAGTAGTGGCTTGTCGCCAATATTTAGACAATAAAATTGCGACAGAGGAAAACCCAATTTATGGGATTACCACCGGATTTGGATCTTTGTGCAATACCAGCATTTCTAAGTCCGATTTGCACCAATTACAACGAAACCTGGTGCTTTCTCATGCCTGCGGAACTGGTGAGCGTGTGCCTTCAGAGATTGTGAAGTTGATGTTGTTGTTAAAAGTGCAGAGTTTGGCTTTTGGACATTCTGGGGTTACTATTGACACTATTGAACGCTTAATTACCTTTTATAACGAGGATGTTTTGCCGGTGATTTACCAGCAAGGTAGCTTGGGTGCCTCTGGAGATTTAGCTCCATTAGCCCACCTTAGTTTGCCTTTGTTAGGGGAAGGAGAAGTGGAATTCAAAGGGGAGGTGCGCGATTCAAAATCGGTGTTGGACGAATTGGGTTTAGAACCAATTCAACTCCAAGCCAAGGAAGGGTTAGCCTTGTTAAACGGGACTCAGTTTATGAGTGCTTATGGGGTGCATATTTGCTTGGAAGCCCACCGTTTGTCGTGCATAGCAGACATTACAGGAGCCATAAGTTTGGAAGGTTTTGACGGTCGATTGGAACCCTTCGGGAATTCCGTAAACACCGTTCGGAAACAACCTGGACAAATTGAAACAGCTCAGGCTTTTCAGGAATTATTAGAAGGATCTGAAATCATTAAACAAGACAAAAAACACGTACAGGATCCCTACAGCTTTAGGTGTATTCCCCAGGTGCATGGAGCATCCAAGGATGCCATAGATTATGTTTCATCCCTCATGAACCGCGAGGTTAATTCGGTAACGGATAATCCAACTATTTTCCCAGAAGAAGACTTGATCGTTTCTGCTGGGAATTTCCATGGTCAACCCCTAGCAATGGGGCTCGATTATTTGGCCATTGCTTTGGCTGAACTCGGAAGCATTTCAGAAAGAAGGGTATATAAATTGGTTTCGGGTCAACGCGGATTACCTGAGTTTTTGGTCTCGAACCCCGGTTTGAACAGTGGGTTTATGATTCCGCAATACACTGCGGCTGGAATTGTTTCTCAGAACAAACAATATTGTACCCCGGCAAGTGTGGATAGTATTGACTCAAGCAACGGACAAGAGGACCATGTAAGTATGGGGGCTAATGCAGCTACCAAATGTTATAAAGTACTCGACAACCTCAAAACTATTTTGGCCATTGAGTTGATGAATGGTGTGCAAGCAGTTGAGTTTAGACGACCTCTAAAAACCAGTAATGTTTTGGAGTCTTTGATTCAAGAATTCCGGGAAGTGGTTCCTTCTGTAGAAGAGGACAGGTGGTTGCATTTGGATATAAAAGCAGCTCGGAATTTTGTGGAGTCCCTGCAGGTATAGCTGAAAGGCCTCAATAATGTTAAAAAACCTAAGGAATAGAGTTCATAAGACATACGTGACCAATTTATTTACCTTAGTGCAACAAACAAAGCGTTAAAAAAAAACTCAATACCCTGTATTTATGAAGATTAGTGGTTTTACCATGGTAAAAAATGCCACCAAATTATACTATCCCATTAAGGCTGCCATAAGCTCCATCCTACCTATAGTGGATGAGTTTGTTGTGGCACTTGGAGATTGTGATGAAGACGATAATACACGGGCAGAAATTGAAAGTATAGGGTCGGATAAAATTCGGATTATTGACACCGTTTGGGATTTGGATAAATACCCCAATGGAACTGAAAATGCGCACCAAACAGATATTGCCAGAGAGGCATGTTCTGGTGATTGGTTGTTTTATTTGCAGGCCGATGAGGTGATTCACGAGAAATATTTACCCGAGATAAAAAATCGGTGCACAGAGCTTTTAAACGACCCAGAGGTGGAAGGATTGCTGTTTAAATACACGCACTTTTGGGGCGATTATAGGCACCACCACGTAATGCATGGTTGGTATCCGCATGAAATTAGGATTGTAAAAAACCATCCCGATATTCACTCCTGGGAAAGTGCCCAAAGTTTCCGACGCATCCCCAATTTCGATGGTGTAAACTACCGGCAACAAGAAGGAACCTTTCGTTTAAAAGTAGCCCTATTGGATGCTCATGTGTACCATTATGGATGGGTGCGCCCACCAATGTTGATGCAAAACAAAAAGAAAGCATTAGATACCATCCACAAAGGGACTAAAAAGGTGGAAGAAGTGTGGAAAGGAACTGAAGCCAATTTCGACTACGGGCCCCTGCGTTTGGCAACTCCGTTTAAGGGAACTCACCCTGCCGTAATGCAGGAAAAAGTAGCCGAGCTAGACTGGGCAGACCAATTGCGCGTGGAAGGACCTGTTCCTAACATCAGAGCCAAATTTAAGCACGAAAAAACCAAGTATCGAATGATCACCTGGATAGAGCAAAAAGTCCTTCGCGGTAAAACCCTCGGTGGATTTAAGAATTACGTTTTGTTGAAAGGGAAGTGAGAGGAGAGTAATGAGTGGGGAGTAGCGAGTTTTGAGGGAGGGGTAATGCGTATTGAGTAACTAATTATTTCTCAATACTCGATCCCCAATACTCAATACTCAATCCACCATTCCACCCCTCCCCCAAATTTTATCTCGTAATTCGGATTTTTAAAGAATAAAAGATATATTTGCCTCATGAATTTAATCAACACATACCATCATCAGCATTCACAATTTTTTGTGGAGAGATAAAGGTATGGGTTAACCTAAATAAATTATTATTTAATAAGGCCGTTCCATTCTCTGGGACGGCCTTTTTTTATGCGCCTATGTTATCAATAGCAATTCAGAAAAAAGGAAGGTTGAGCGAAGAGTCGCTGAACGTATTAAAGTCTGCCGGATACACTTTTCCAGCAGCAGGAGGGAAACTTCGGGCATTGAGTAATAACGGACTTTTGGAGGTGTTTTTCCTCCGGGACGACGATATACCTGAGTACGTAGCCAACGGGGTTTGCGACTTGGGTATCGTTGGAGAAAATGTCTTGATGGAAAAAAAGCAGGATGTAGAGGTGAAAAGGGCTTTGGGGTTCGGAAAATGCCGCTTATCTATTGCTTCCAGACCCAACGAACCACTTCAATCGATTGAAGATTTAGAGGGAAAAAAAATTGCCACTAGTTACCCTGTGCTCCTCCAGAAATACTTGGATGAAAAAGGAATAAATGCAGAGCTGCACTTCATTAATGGATCCGTAGAAATTGCGCCGTCCATGGGCTTGTCAGAAGCCGTTTTTGATATTGTGAGCACAGGAACTACGCTCAAGTTAAATGGTCTAATTGAGCGTTTTTCTGTACTTAAATCTCAAGCTGTTTTGGTTGGGTCTAAGTCTTTGTCGGGAAGTAAGTTACGTGAGTTGGATGAGCTGTTGTTCCGGATAGATGCGGTACAACAGGGTCGGAAGAATAAGTACATTATGCTGAATGCGCCCAACAATAAACTGCCTCAAATTTCGGCTTTGCTGCCTGGGATGAATAGCCCAACAGTAACCCCCTTACTTCAAGAAGGTTGGAGTTCCCTGCACAGCGTTATTTCTGAAGAGGCTTTTTGGGAAATTATTCAGGATTTAAAAAGTGCTGGAGCTGAAGGAATTTTAGTGCTTCCGATTGAAAAAATGATGTTATGAGATTAATCATCAATCCAGCATTGAAGGAAAGACAACAACTTTTTCAACGACCAGCCCAAGGGAATGTACCCGAATCCGTGGTCAAAGGGGTGTTTGATGAGATCCAGCAAAATGGGGATGTTGCAATCCGAAGATTTACAGAGAAATACGATGGGATAATACGCGACAACTTTCGAGTTGGCTCCAAGGAGATTGCTGAGCAAGCGGCCAAAGTATCCTCAGAAATGGTGGAGGCTCTGAGTCAGGCCATTAAAAATATTCGGGTTTTTCACCAAACTCAATTCATAAAACCCCAGCGGGTAATGACCATGCCTGGGGTTTACTGTTGGATGGAAAGCCGGCCAATAGAGCGTGTTGGATTGTATGTTCCGGGAGGATCGGCGCCGTTGTTTTCTACCCTGTGCATGTTGGTAATCCCAGCACAAGTTGCTGGAGTGAAAGAAATTATCCTCTGTACACCACCCAATAAGGAAGGAACGATTGATCCGGCCATGGCATGGGCGCTTCAGTTTTTGGAGGTAGATGATGTGTGTTTGGTAGGTGGAATTCAAGCCATTGCAGGGATGGCTATCGGGACTAAATGGATACCTAAAGTTCAGAAAATTTATGGCCCAGGAAACCAATATGTGGAGGCCGCCAAACAGTTCGCTACCAAATATAACGTAGCCTACGATTTGCCAGCAGGTCCAAGCGAAGTTTTGGTCTTGGCCGACGATGATAGTAATCCTGTTTTTGTTGCTTCCGATTTATTGGCTCAGGCAGAACACGATGCTTTGGCCCAAGTGGGAGTAATTGCTAGAAGTGCAGCTTGGGTGGAGCAATGCCAAGCCGAATTGAAAAAACAACTTGAGGTGTTGCCCCGCAAGGAAATAGCGGCCGCTAGTTTAGTGTCTAGCTGGTTTATTGTTGCCAATTCAGAAAAGGAACAAATTTTGTGGTCCAATGAGTACGCACCAGAGCACCTAATTATTCACATGGATAATGCCATGGATCTTAAAGCAGATATCGTGAATGCGGGTTCTGTGTTTTTAGGGAAATGGACTCCGGAGAGTTTGGGCGATTATGCTTCGGGTACCAACCACACGCTCCCTACTTATGGTTGGGCTAAACAATACTCGGGAGTTTCCGTTTTTAGCTTCCAGAAACAAATCACCTTCCAAGAAGCGGAACCTGTTGGATTAGAAAATATTGGTTCCACCGTAACCACCTTGGCTCGTGGAGAAGGCCTGGAAGGACATGCTCGGGCAGTAGATGCCCGTTTGGAATACCTAAAGTCAAAAGCAAAAAATTAGATGTTTATCAGCAATGAAATCACAATTTTTTAGACCACACATACATCAACTTAAGGCTTATTCGTCGGCACGGAACGAATTTGGAGGGGAGGCAAATGTTTTTTTGGATGCCAACGAAAACAACCTGAGCGATTTTCCTTTTTTCAGATATCCAGGCGAAGAAAAGCAAGTCTTAAAATCGAAAATTGCCGAGTGGAATGGCCTAAAAACCAATCAGATATTTTTGGGTAATGGAAGTGACGAAATTATTGATCTAATCATACGTGCTTGTTGTGAGCCTGGGAAAGACGCCATTGTACTAAATCCGCCGAGTTATGGAATGTACGACGTGTGTGCGGCCCTGAATAATGTAGCGGTAAAATCGGTTCCAATGAGGGGTGATTATTGGGATATGGAAGCCTTGTTAGCCATAGCTAATCCGCGCAAAAAGCTGATGTTTATTTGCAGTCCGAATAACCCTACAGGAACAAGCATCCAACAAAAAGACCTGGAATTACTGCTTTCCAATTTTTCGGGAACAGTGGTGGTCGACGAAGCTTACATTGAATTTTCGGAGCAAAAGTCTGCTGTTGCCTTGATAGAAAAATATTCCAATTTGCTCGTGTTAAGAACCTTTAGCAAGGCCTACGGAATGGCCGGTGCAAGGGTAGGTTGGTGTGTGGCTTCGGAAAGTTGGATAGGGGTACTAAATACCATTGCAGCTCCCTACAACGTAAATTCCTTAAGTATCCAAGCCCTCCTCGATTTGGATTTTACATCCATTCAATCTAAAGTGGAAATCATCAAGGAAGAACGCAAAGTTTTATTGGCGTTTTTGGAGGAAAGGGAGGAGGTGAACCAAGTTTGGGGAACCGATGCCAATTATATTTTGTTTGCCTCCAAACAAGCCGCAGGCCTGTTTTTATACCTCCGTAAACAAGGGATAATTATTCGGAATAGGTCGGCACAGATTAAGGACGCCTTACGTGTTAGTATTGGTACACCTGCCGAAAATGAACAATTTAAAATTGCACTAAACACCTTTTTTAATGCAGCCTGAAAGAATACTTTTTTTAGATAGAGATGGGACTTTAATTGTAGAGCCCCAAGAAACATATCAGGTAAATACCTTGGATGAATTTGAATTAATTCCGGGAGTAATTCCGGCCCTGTTGGAGTTAAAAAGCCGGGGGTTCAAATTTGTGATGGTTACCAACCAGGATGGGCTTGGTGGGGAGGGGCATCCAGAGGCTGTTTTCTGGACTTACCAGAATTTACTTCTAGACATTTTTCGATCCCAAGGAATTGTGTTTGACGATGTTATTATTGATATCACTTTTGCCAAAGAAGGGAAAAGTACCCGCAAACCAGGATTGGGTTTAATGGGGAAATATCTCGGTAACCCCCACTATGATTTATCCAATTCCTGGGTAATAGGTGACCGTTTAACGGATGTGCAGTTTGCCAAAAACATGGGTGCACTATCCGTGCTTTTTCAACCGGAGGGAGCTTTTGAAGGGGAGTATGAAAAAGAGGAGGAAACGTCCAAAGAAGCCACTTTCACTTCCGGAGATTGGGGTGCCATTGCCCACAAAATTGGCATGGCAGACAGGGAGGTGAGTATTTCCAGGAATACGCATGAAACTCAGATTACCTGTAAGGTAAACTTGGAGTCGTACGCCTTCAGTTCCATCGATACCGGCTTGCCATTTTTGGATCACATGATAGACCAAATTGCCAAACATGCCGATGTTGGCATACAGCTTAAGGCCAATGGCGATTTGCACATAGATGAGCACCACACCATGGAAGATGTGGCCATTGTTTTGGGGCAGGCTTTTGCGCAAGGTGTTTGGAAAAAAATTGGAATACAGCGTTTTGGTTTTTCCTTACCGATGGACGATGCTCACTGCACCGTTCGGATCGATTTTTCGAACCGCCCATATTTTGTCTGGGAAGTGGCTTTGAACCGCGAAATGGTTGGGAATATTCCGAGTGAAATGTACGAGCACTTTTTCCGAAGTTTTGCGGATGAATCACGGGTAAATTTGCAGATTTCTGCCACTGGGAAAAACGATCACCACATTATCGAGAGTGTTTTTAAAGGATTTGGTCGGGCTGTGCGTTCTGCTAAATTGCGTTTGGAAAATGATTTGAGTTTGCCATCAACAAAGGGGATGTTATAATGGTGGGGATTATTGAATATACGGGTGGAAATGCTACTTCAGTGAAGTGGGCTTTGGACGCCATTGGCGTTCCTAATATCCTCAGTTCAGACCCCGATGTGTTATCGCAATGTGATCGCCTAATTTTCCCTGGAGTTGGAGCTGCTCCTAGTGCTAAAAAAGGTTTGGAAGTCAATGGGCTTTGGTCTTTTGTGCAGACTTGGAATAAGCCCTTTTTGGGGATTTGTTTGGGGATGCAGCTGCTGTTTGACGGGAGTGATGAGGGAAATACCACCGGTTTGGGGGTAATGCAAGGAAAAGTGGAGCAGCTGAGTGGTCCCAGGAAAGTAAATATGGGTTGGCGGAAATTGGAAAATACCGAAGGACCCTTGTTTGCCGGAATTCCGAAGGAGGCCATGTTTTACTTTGTGCATCAATTTGCGAACCTCAAGTCTGTAAACCAGATTGGGATGAGTTTATTTGGTAGTCCGTTTTCGGCTGCGGTGCAAAACAAATCCTTTTTTGGTGTTCAGTTCCACCCCGAAAAAAGTGGAAAAAACGGATTACAATTATTAAAAAACTTTGCCACATGGAAGGAGTAGTTCCCGCCTTGGATTTAATTAACGGCCAAGTGGTCCGTTTGCAAAAAGGTGATTACAATAAAGTAAAAGTGTACGGAAATCCAGTGGATTTAGCCATGCAACTCGAAGACCAAGGGTATGAACGATTACACTTGGTTGATTTGGATGGTGCAAAAGCTGGAATGGTGCAACACGTCAGTGTATTAAAGGAAATTCGAGAAAAAACAAAGCTCCGCATTGATTTTGGTGGTGGAATCACCTCCAAGGATGCTTTAGATAAAGTGCTCAACGCCGGAGCTAACTGGGCTACTGTTGGAAGCATAGCTGTACAAGAACCGACCGAGTTGTTGGAGTGGATTTCTGAATATGGTGCAAGTTCTTTTTTGCTTGGAATTGATGTGAGGCAAGAAAAAGTAGCCATTAGCGGTTGGATAAATCAAACCGAAATAGTGTGGTCTACGTTGATGCAGCAATGGGTGAATGAAGGGGTACAGGATTTTTTTATGACGGACATCAACAAAGACGGAATGGATCAAGGTCCAAGTTTTGGGTTGTATAAAAAAGTATTGGATCAATTTCCGCAGGTGAATTTATTAGCCAGTGGAGGAATTAGACATGCCTCAGATGTGGAGGAATGCTTGGCCTTGGGCTTACGTGGAGCCATAGTAGGGAAAGCGGTGTTGGAAGGAAAAATAGGGAAAGGATTGCAGTATGGAACCAATTAGAATTATTCCCTGTTTAGACGTAGCCAATGGCCGGGTTGTAAAGGGGGTGAACTTTGTAAACCTCCGCGACATGGGCGACCCTGTGGAGTTGGCCCGATATTATGAGGAAGAAGGAGCGGATGAGCTTGTGTTTTTGGATATTTCGGCTACCCACGAAGGGCGGAAAACCCAATTGAGTTGGGTAAAAGAGGTGGCCCAAGAACTCCGCATCCCGTTTTGTGTAGGTGGAGGAGTAAATAGTGTGGAAAGTGCACGCCAATTGTTGGATGTGGGAGTGGATAAAGTGGCAGTGAACAGTGCAGCTATTCGGAATCCAGAACTGGTTCAGGAATTGGCTGAAATGATAGGTAGTCAAAGTGTGGTTGTTGCTGTGGATGCCAAGCGGTCATCCGAATTGGATTGGGAAGTTTTTTCCAAAGGAGGACGGGAAGCTACCGGAATTCGAGTTTTGGACTGGATACCACAAATGGAGGCTTTTGGAGCTGGTGAGATTTTACTGACTTCCATGGACGGGGATGGCACCAAGGCGGGGTTTGATAACGCTTTGTACGCCGAGGTAAGGAAAGTGTGCAGTCTGCCATTGATCGCCTCTGGTGGGGCTGGCCAACTATCGGATTTCAAAAGTGTAATCAGCGAAGGAGGGGTGGATGCCGTTTTGGCCGCGAGCCTTTTTCACAGCAAACAAATGCAGATAATAGAACTCAAGGAATATTTAGTAAAACAAGGATTGGTATGCAGAGTGGAATAGATTTTAAAAAAGGAGATGGCCTGGTACCTGCCATTATTCAGGATCAGCAAAGTGGTCAGGTGCTTATGTTGGGATATATGAACGAGGAAGCGTACAACATAACCTTGGCCAGAGAAAAAGTAACCTTTTGGAGTCGAAGCAAAAGTAGGCTTTGGGTAAAAGGGGAGGAGTCTGGCAATTTTTTGGACCTGATTAGCATTACTAAGGATTGCGATTCGGATGCTTTGTTGGTGAAGGTAAATCCACATGGACCTACATGCCACACAGGGACTTGTTCTTGTTTTGGGGAGGCTGAATTTGGGATTGCCTACTTGGAAAAGACTATAAACCAAAGGTGGGAGTCCAAAGAGGATGCACCTAGTTATGTCCGGTCCTTGCAGGAAAAGGGGATTAAAAAAATAGCCCAAAAAGTGGGGGAAGAAGGGGTTGAAGTGGCATTGGAAGCCATGACCGATAACCGGGAAGAGTTAATTGGCGAGCTGGGAGATCTGTGGTTTCACAGTTTGGTTTTGATGAAAGCCAAAGGGGTGAAAATGGAAGAGGTATTGGCTTTATTAGAACAACGCCATTCTAAATAAAAAAAGCCCATTCTGGATTTCCAGAATGGGCTTTAACTTAGTCTTTTGTGACCTTATTGAACTACCATCTTTTCATAGTTGATACTTCCATCGAGGAGAATAAGTTGTACAAAATAGATGCCATTCTGCGGTATTTTTATTTCGAGATTTGTTTGGCTATTGGTCTTTGCTTGAGACAAGAACTCCTGTCCGTTTGCATTGAAAACCTGAACCTTTACTACATCTCCACTTATATTAATAATTCCATTACTTGGGTTCGGGAAAAGGGAATATTGACTTTTTGCCCCGATTTCGAATAATCCATTTGGATCGTAGGCGTAGGCCTCAGAAATAGTCGATCCGCAATTAAACTCATTGAATAATTGAACGGTATAGTTTCCGAGAACGAGGTCGGTGATAAACTGCTCAGTAGCATTCGGAACTAGAGTTCCATTTAAATACCATTGGTACCCATCGGCAGTTTCATTGGTAAAAAGGCTGTCGTTGCTTTGAGAGATACTCCCTTTTTCGGGGGCATCACGTAGGGTTACGGTTAGGGTGTTTGTACTTCCTTCGCATAAGCCATTTGGTTCTAAAATGGCCGAATAATCACCTGCTTCGGTCAGGGTTAAAACGGCGGTAGTTACTCCCATTAATGCGCCATTCTTTTGCCAGCTTATGTTACCCGAATAATCCGTGCTAATATCCAAGCTTTCGCCAGGACAAAAAGCATTGCCGTTTGCGAAAAGGATGGTTCCCGTAGGTATTGGGGTTTCGGTAACCGTATAATCCGCAGATTGATCCACACATCCAAATCCGTTATCAATTTTCAAATGAACCGTTCCTGAAGTATTGAAAACGACTGAATCGGGCCTAAGTGTTGAATATGGGTTTCCATCTAAAAACCAGGTGTAGGTTAATTCGGGATCTAGAGTCGTTTCGAAAACGATGTTGGACCCGGCACAAAAGGTGAGGCTACTTGGTGCTTGAATAGTGAAAGGACCAAATTCTTGGATGGTTACAGCGTTGGAAACGCCAGTACAGCCTATCGGGTTGGTTTCAGTTAAGGTATACGTGCCAGGATTGGACGTTGAGAGGTTTTCGGTCACTTCTGCTGGGAGGGAAACGCCGTCTTTCATCCACAGTAAACTGTTCGCTGTTGGTCCACCAGTTCTACTTAGTTTTGCCGCATTAGCCGGACAAACAAAGGAGCCGAAATCGGAAGTGATGTCAAGGGTTGGAGTATCGGTAATGGTTGTTGAAAAAGCAACTGAAGTTCCTGCACAACCTTCAGGGCTAAATAATTGGACGGAAAACACCGCTTCTGTTTTTATAAACACGGAGTCTTTCTCGGAAAATAGCGTTGCTGCTTCTGACCATTGGGCCGTGCTATCTCCCAAGTTTTTTATTTTCACTAACAGGGAATCTCCGCTACAAAATGTGTTGCTTGCTAAATCAATTTCTGTGGTAGGTGCTTTAAATTGACTAATGATTATTGCTTCACTATTACCTACACAACCAGCAGTGTTCGTATCTGAAATAATGTAGGAGCCGGGTGATTTGAAATAAGGAGAAATTTCATCTCCAATTAAAACTGCAACCCCGTCCTTGATCCAGCGAAAGTTGTTGTTGTCGGTATTGTCAACATTAAGTTGAACGGAATCGCCAGGGCAAAATCCAGTGAAGACACCAACTGTGGAAATGCCCGGCTCGGGCGAATCAAGCAGGTTTAAGGGAATGCTCTTTGTACGCTCCACACAAGTTCCTATCGTGATATCCACCCAAATGGAATTGACCGGGAAATTGGAATTAAAAATATAAGTATTACTTGGACTGGTTTGAACTGAAGTCCCATTCACGAAGAAGTTATAATTGGAACCGATGGCCGGAGCTGTAATTAGAATGTCTGAATTCCTACAGTAGGGCGTGGGAGGAGTGTTTAGGATTGGTTTTGGGATAACAGTTACGGTACTTAATTCGTTTGAAGTAGCTTCTTCATAGAAAGTTCCATCCTCACCTGGCGAGGCAGGATCAGGACCTCCAAGACCGTAGAAACCACCTTTTAGAATGGTAGAACCTGTAAATGAAAATTCATTGGAATGGAATAACTTTATTCGCCCTCCTCCGCCGCCGCCGCCGCCATAAAAAATGACATCACTATTTCCACCATTCCCTCCCTTTACAGAGATTTGTCCTGAAACATTAAGGTTGTGAGCCTTAATGTAAACACCCCCACCAGATCCTCCACCGGAACTGTAGGTAGTAACGCCATCAAATCCTTTTTGGCCATCTGATATGATTTCCCCTTTAATGTCAACCTCGTAGGCTTCAATAATAAAGGATATCCCTCCTGATCCTCCAGGGGTTCCACCACCCGTTAATCCAGCAGCTCCACCGGCACTTCCAGCATCAATATCTCTGAGGTTGGTTGTTCCATATGCTAAGCCTGGATCGCCCCCATTACTAGGAGTAGCATTGTAGTAAGAACTTCTTCCACCATCACCACCGTATCCTCCACCGGCGCCTGTGGTAACAGTTTTACCTCCACCGGGTCCACCACCAGTACCTGAAACTACACCTTCATACCCAAAAGCGGTTCCGTCAATGTTTCCATCAATTTCGATTTTACCTGCATGCATTCTAAGTTTCCAAGGTAGGGCGTTTGAAGGGTTAAATTGAATATTTGCACCACTTGCCACTTTGATATAGTTGTATTCCCAAACCGAGTCAGTAATTACAGCTCCTAGCGCATCTATATCAGATAATATTAACTGACTCGGGAAAGTAGCATCAAAATCAGAGGTATCCGCGGCATTCCTGTTCCCGTGGAAAATAAAAATAGTATCGGATCCTCGAGCGGGAATACTAGGGATTAATGCCCACAATTTTGTAGTACTTGTCCCTATTCCACTTTCCAAGTAGTGAGGAACAATTGTTGTCCCGTCACAATCCAAGGCAACTCGAATGTCAGCTCCGTTCGATGCCATTTCGCCATTGGCAATAGGTGTTGCGCTATCGAAATAAATTAAATGGGAAAAGTTGGTCCGAGCTGTACTGTCGGTATTCTGAATAATCAAAGTTGTTTTGCTACTCCAATCTGTAAGCTGTCCAAACGTGGAAGGCCCTATGAGTATTAAAAAAAGAAGGATGATAGGAGAATGGAAACGGTAGTTCATACTTAGTCTATTTATGTGTAAACCAATTTAAGTGATTTTGGTTGCCAAAAATAGTAGAAATATTATTTCCCCATATCCTGTGTAATAATGGCATTTATCGATCTCCTTAACCAAATAAATCCAACCAAGGTTGAGATTAAATTCCCCGCAATTATGGATATCCAAATTCCATAAACAGAGAAGTCACACACAACTGTTAAAATATAACGCATAGGAACAGCAATGATACCTTAGCGTAAAAGAAAAATCCAAAAGCCTGGTCACGATTTTTTGATGGACTGAAAAGCATTGGCTTCTACCCTCATGGCTGCCAAAAACCCATAGCTCAGGGCCACGATTACCATATATGAGTTGGCATATTCAATGATATTCTGGTAGGAGTAAAAACCAAGATGAGTGGACTGGCAAAAAGGGTAGTAATGATCCTGAGTCCAGCGGCCCCAATAAAGGCATAAAACACAGATTTCCTAAATGCTTCTTTGGTACGGGCATAGTTTTTTGCTCCCTTGTTTTGTCTCATCATAGCCATGGCTCCAAAACTAAAGCCAAATCCGGCTGCGGGTAAATAGGCGAAAAATTCAATTCTAAATCCTAAACTGAAAGCAATGGCGCCCAGTTCCTGAAAACGCAAAGAAGTGATGTAGGTTAATATGGCCAACCCAATGGTGAAATATTCTTTGGCGGGTTCAAAAATGCTCCCAGATGCCCCTGAAATAGTTAAAAAAGAATCGGTAAAAATCAGGGCAATACCCGTGAAGAAAAGGGCCATAATTGCACTTAAGAAAAACGATTGACCCAACACGCGCTCCGCACCCGATTTGTCTTTTGCTCCGATGTGTATAGCTATTGTTACCCCTGATCCGGCGGTAATCCCAAAGCCCAATGATATCATCATAAAAAGGCTGATTTGGGAAATGCTCACCGCCGCAATAGCCTCAGAAGACAATACACTCACCCAGTAGGTGCCTACTAAAGTATAGCGCGTGTAAAAGAAGATGGAAAGCATCATGGGCCACCACAAAGACCAAAGTTACTTCCGCATATTACCTTGGGTTAAATTGGAAGTTGCATGAAGTTGATTTAGGGTGGAAATATGTATTTGGAGCTGGGTTCCAAATACTCATTTACATCAGACCTAAGCACGATTACAAATTGTTTAGATGAATTTATCAGGTTTTTCCCTCCCTTTTTGCGCAGGGAATTTGGAACCTATACCTTGCAAAAAAAAAAGCATGCGATTCTCCCTGATTTTATTGATTTTCACTTTTATTTCTGGAAATATTTTGGCGCAAAATGCCGAGGATAGTTTATTTATCCGAGGTATCTATGACGAAGCTTTGGAGGATGGACAGGCCTATGAAAACCTGCGTAGTTTGTGCAAGGACATTGGTGCGAGGTTAAGTGGCTCTCCCGAAGCAGAAAAGGCTGTTTGGTGGGGAAAGGACCTGCTAGAACGGTCTGGATTTGATTCGGTTTATCTGATGCCAGTGCAAGTTCCGCATTGGATACGCGGGTCCAAAGAAATTGCCGGAATGGCTCTTTGGAATGGGAAAAAGAAAAAGTTGAGTATTAAAACCTTGGGTGGTTCCATCGGCACCCGTGGGAAGATAAAAGGGGAGGTTGTTGAAGTTCAGGGTTTCGAGGACATTGCTCGATTGGGGCAAGCCGGGTTAGCCGGGAAAATCGTGTTTTTTAACAGGCCTATGGATGCCAAGCTCATCAATACCGGTGCTGCTTATGGTGGATGCGTAAATCAACGGGTTCAAGGCGCAAGCGAGGCTGCCCAATTTGGCGCCATTGCTGTTATTGTTAGGTCCATGACGCACCATTACGACGATGAAGCACATACCGGAAGTGTGCGGTACACTGCGGGGATGGGGAAGATTCCAGCTGTGGCTGTTTCAATAGACGATGCGGATGAACTCAGCAAAGCCTTGTTCTTAAAACAAGTGAAACACCTCTACCTCAACATTAACCCACAAACCTTAGCCGACAAACCATCCTACAATGTAATTGGAGAAATTAGGGGAAATGTAAATCCGGAAAAAGTAATTACTGTTGGTGGTCATTTAGACTCTTGGGATGTAGGAGAAGGAGCGCACGATGATGGTGCCGGGGTTGTTCACTCCATTGAAGCTCTGCGGATTTTGAAGGATAGGGGATACAAACCCAACAACACCTTGCGGGTAGTTTTGTTTATTAATGAAGAGAATGGGAACAATGGCGGGAAACGCTATGCCGCTGTGGCTGAGGAAAAAGGCGAATTCCATGTAGCTGCCATTGAATCGGATGCGGGTGGATTTTTACCCATGGGTTTTACGATGGACGGTCCAGAAGCAAATATTGCCAAAATGAAATCGTGGGAGTGGTTGTTAAAGCCTTACCAATTGCACCTGTTTAAAAAAGGGTGGGGTGGAGTAGATATTGGCCCACTAAAACCGCAAGGAGTTCCTTTGTTGGGCTTGCGTCCAGACACCCAGCGTTACTTCGATTTCCACCATTCCGACACCGATGTATTCGAAAACGTGCACAAACGGGAACTCGAATTAGGGTGTGCTGCCGTGGCTTCGATGGTGTATTTGATTGATAAGTTTGGTTGGGAATAAGCTAACTTTTTAAGATAGAACGCAAAGCGGGAAGCACCTCAGAATTAAACCACGGATTTTTAGTAAACCAAAACCGATTCCTTGGACTTGGATGAGGTAGGGGCAAAAACTGGGGCAGGTACTGCTTATAATTCGCGACCGTTTCGGTGAGGTTTTTTTCCATGGTGGCACCCAAGTAGTATTTCTGAGCATAACTCCCAATGAGGATGGTCAACTTGATGTTCGGCATTTGATCCCACAGTTTTTGGTGCCATTGCTTAGCACATTCCGGCCGGGGAGGTAGGTCTCCCGATTTTCCGGTTCCGGGGTAGCAGAATCCCATAGGAATAATGGCCAGTTTAGGGTTGTGGTAAAATTGGTCTTTATCCATTTCCAACCACTGGCGTAACAAATCGCCACTGGGGTCATTCCAAGGTATGCCAGTGTTGTGGACTTTTTTTCCGGGGGCTTGACCGATAATGGCTATTTCGGCAGCTGGATTGGCTCTGAAAACAGGTCGGGGTCCAAAAGGGAGATCTTGGGCACACAGGGTGCAGCCTTCTATTTCTTGGATAAGGCGGTCCATGTTTAGGGCTTGGACAATCCTTTTTTAGAAGGAAACCAATTGTAAATTACCCCAACTTTAATGACGATCCGTTCCCGGTGGGGTGAGCTGTCCAGATCGTAAATGCCACTGCTTGCAGTGGGTTTTCCAGGCAAAAAGGCGCGGTTGTACGCAATGTCTCCCAAAAAGGAAAAGGTAGGGCTTACAAAAAACTCACCACCTACAAACAAACTCAAATCGATAGCAGCACTTTTTACTACCCCCACTACCTCGTATGGATTATGAGTGGTGCTTTCTCTGTGATAACTAGACAGGCCAAGCAAAAAACCGTAGTTCATGGCAATGGAGTTGCGTTTGTTTAAATCCCGCCTTTTTATACCAGCGCTTAGGCGATTGATCTGAATTTTTTCGCGGGCAAAAAAGGTGGAGTTGGGGTTTTTGAGGGTATCAATTTTGATATCTCCTTCGTAACTCCATTTGTCCGATTCCAATTCGAAACCGAGGTAGAGCTTATCTGAAATTTTATAGAAAGCGTTTATTCCTAGGCCATAACCAACGGCAAAATTATTCCGGAAGTCGTAAATCTGGGTGTTCTTATTTCGCCGGAGGCTCCTTGGAACCGATGCGCTGGCAAGGGCTCCATAGGCTGCTATTTGGGCGGTGGGATTGGAACTGTTGAATAAAAAATCTTCGCCTTCCCAGTCACTTTTCTCCTCAGGTTTCAGGAAAAAATCATATTCGTAATTATCCACCTCGTCCCAACTGAGCGTGTCTTGGGCCTCTCCCTTGTGAATAAAAATAATGTGTTGGGAACGCACTTTTATAACGGCACATTCCAGTGAGTCCCGGCTTCGGGTTACAATTAAATCCACTTCTTCTTGTTGCCCAATAGCAGCGAAGCAGCCTAGAAGCCCAAAAAACAAAAGGAAATATGCCTTAATCGGATTTATCATATACATCAAACGCAAATTACTCAATTCTAGCCTTCCGTAATTTCTGGTGTCGAGTCTTCTTTTTTGGAGCCGAATATTTTCTTCTTAAATACACTGAACAAACCAATTGCCCCGATGGCAATAAATTTCCAAAACTTGACCAACACAGCGAAAAATCCAACTTTGGCTAATATTTTTCCTGCAATTAATCCACCAATTCCATAGGCAGCAACTTTGTCAATGTCGGGGTTAAAGTCAGCATAGGTGTTTCCTTCTGTAAAGTTAACACTCTCCAAAATGGCATCAATTTTATCTTGAACCAAAGGAAGGGTTGGCATTTCTCCAATGGCATTTAGATTTAAATAGCCTTCGCGCCCCAGAATACGGATGTTGTAATTTAAAGTATTGTTTTCGTAACCACCAAAGTTCAACTCTTTGGCCCAATGCAATTTTTTGGTTTCAGCATCATAAAAAGGAGTGGATGCCCAGCCTATTAATTGAATGGTCGGATAGCCCAATTCTACGCGCTGGGGATTTACCTCTTCCGTATCGGCAATCATCTGGTCCAACAAATCGCCGTAGTCAATATCTGCAGCATCTTCATCTTCCACATATCCCTCATCCGAAAAAGAAATTTCAATGGCAAAGGTAGATCCGTCGCTCACGGGTGTTTCATTTTCTGGAAACAACATTCCCAACGTAGGACTTGGTGGATTTCCCCAAACTTCAGTAAGGACGTAATCACTTTGTTTGGCGTCCAAAAATTTGAAACCGTAAGGAACGTGCAATTCGGCTAGGCCATCACCTAAAACAATTTCTCCAGTTTGATATTCGAGGTGGGCAACTAAACTATCCAGTTGGATCTGGATTTCGCGAGCAACAATTTCAGTTGAGTCAGTGTAGGCATAGGACCCTAAGGAAACCGCAGCACAAAGTAATAAGGTGATTCCGCTTTTCATGGTTGGTTTTTATTGATGTTTTTCTCGTTTATTTCTAATTATCATGTTCACTACTTCAACACTAAAGGCGAAGAAAACAGCAAAGTAGATATACCCTTTTTCAATGTGTTTCCCTAAGCCTTCGAGCCCTAACATAAACCCGATTAGGATTAAGAAGGAGAGTGCTAATATTTGAAGGGTTGGATGTTTCTGAATAAAGGCGCTAACAGGTCCGGCAAACAACATCATTACAATTACGGAAACAATGACGGCAATGACCATTAGCGTAATCTCACTGGTCATTCCTATTGCCGTAAGAATGGAGTCGAAAGAAAAAACAAGATCTAATAAAATAATTTGGAAAATGGCACCCCGCAAGGAATGTTTAACCTTAGTCTCCTTCGAGTTCGGATTCATTTCAACATTAAACTTGTGGGAGATTTCTGACACACTTTTCGCAATTAAGAAAAGCCCACCGGCAAGTAAAATAAGATCACGTCCTGAGACTGGGTGACCGAACAAACTAAATAAGGGTTCACTGAATTGGATAATCCAGGAAATGGAAAGCAGCAAACCTATGCGGAAAACCATGGCTAAGGTAAGCCCTATTAAACGGGCTTTGCGTTGGTGTTGCACCTCCAGTTTAGTGGTGATTAGGGAAATAAAGATAATGTTATCTATCCCCAAAACTATCTCCAAGAAAATAAGGGTTGCCAGTGCAGCCCAAGTATTGGGATCCGAAAATAATTCGATCATTAAAAGTTAATTAAGTCTTCTAAATTTTGTTGTAAAATCTGCTGGGGTAAAAACTGACCTTCCAAAGTGGCATTAAACGGAATTGGACTATCTAAACTTCCCAAACGCTTTACTGGGCCATCTAAGTAAGGGAAACAGTTTTCCATAATTAAGCTCGAAATCTCAGAGGCAATTCCCATAGTGGTCGTGTCTTCTTGCAACACAAGCGCCTTCCCCGTTTTAATAACTGAGGCATAAATGGTTTCGGTGTCCAGTGGGTTTAAGGTTCTTAAGTCGATGATTTCCAGCGTGTTTTCTGGAAAGTTTTTGAGTTGATCTAAGGCCCAATGGACTCCCATTCCATAGGTGATGATGGATACTTTTTCTCCGACAGCAGTAATGCGTGCTTTTCCAGGTTCTATGGTGTAATATCCAGAAGGAACGTAGTCCTCCGTGGATCGGTACATCTTCTTGTGTTCGAAATATAAAACGGGATTGGGGTTTTCAAAAGCCGCTAACAAAAGGCCTTTGGCATCATATGGATTACTCGGGTAGTACACGTGTAATCCAGGGGTTTTAAGGAACCAAGCCTCATTGCTCTGGCTGTGGAATGGACCTGCAGCAGTTCCGGCACCAGTGGGCATTCGGACAACCACATCTGCATTTTGTCCCCATCGGTAGTGCGATTTTGCAAGGTTGTTGGTGATCTGATTAAATCCACACGTAACAAAGTCGGCAAATTGCATTTCTACCATAGACTTCATGCCTTTGTAACTCAGTCCAAGTGCAGCACCCAAAATGGCACTTTCGCACAAAGGTGTGTTCCTGATTCGGTCTTTTCCAAAGGTGTCTACAAATCCTTCGGTGGCTTTAAAAACACCTCCGTAATCGGCGATGTCTTGGCCCATGAGAATGAGGTTGTCGTATTTTTTTAGTCCTTCTTCCATTCCTTCCCGGATGGCGTCAATAAGGCGCAATGTTTTGCCCTCTTCTTTCGGAGCTGTTACCTCCATTTTCCAAGGAGCATACACATCAGCCAACTCATCACTTTCCCATTGTTCTGGTAAAGCAACAGCCTCTCTCCAATGGTCCATAATGGTGGCAGCCGTTTCTTCTTTTAACTGCGTTACCAATTCTGGAGTAAGGATGCCTTTTTTGATCAAGAAATGTTCGAACTGATCTACCGGATCTTTTTCTTCCCATTGGTCTATTAGTCCATCTGGGTAATATTTTGTTCCTGATGCTTCTTCGTGCCCTCGGAGGCGGAAGGTGCGGGCTTCAATTAAAATGGGTCCCCCTCCATAGCGGATCTGCGTAGCCGCCTTTCTTATTTCGTCCTGAACTTCGAGTATGTTGTTTCCATCAATAGAGATGGCTTGAATTCCATAACCAATTCCTTTGTCCTTAAAGGATTTGCACGCAAATTGCTCGCGACTCGGAGTCGATAACCCCCAGGCATTATTTTCTACAATAAACATTACGGGTAGTTTCCAAACTGCGGCTACGTTAATAGCCTCGTGGAAATCACCCTCACTAGCTCCACCATCTCCACTAAAAACAGCTACGATGGATTTTTCCTCACGCAATTGGTTGGCTAAGGCAACTCCATCTGCTACTCCCATTTGGGCACCGAGGTGGGAAATCATTCCAATGATATTGTGTTCCTTGCTTCCAAAGTGGAATGACCGGTCCCGCCCTTTGGTAAATCCTTCTTGTTTCCCTAAAAACTGGGCAAAGAGTTTTTTAAGTTCAATACCCCTGGAGGTGAACACCCCAAGATTCCGGTGCATGGTTAATATAGTGTCTTCTTTTTCTAGCGCTTTGGC
>JBLHJD010000025.1:0-21256 GCA_047618705.1 Luteibaculaceae bacterium | reverse complement strand
GCATCTTGCCCCCATTCCTCACACACAATAGCACTTGCCCCCGCATCAATTGCGGTTTGGATATAATCGTGTCCATCTGCTTGTGTTCCGCGAACGGCAACAAAACAAGACATCTTCCCTACTTTGCGTGAGTCGAAAACCAATTCAGTAATAGCAGTATTGGGATCACCAACTAGCTTCACCAAATCAACTCCGAACAATATTTCTTTTAGCAACTTCATAAGGACAATTCAAGGGTTATTGTTTTCGAATTGGGAACATTCTCGCCGTAATTTGGCAGTTGAGATTTCACCACACCTGCACCATTAGCTATTACTGTCAGCCCCCGTTGTTCCAATACATATAGCGCATCTCTGAGCCCCATACCTGTTACATTGGGAACCTTTGTTTTATTCACTTTATCAAAGGCAATTTCTTTGGTATCCACCTCATCCGCACCCGTAAAAGTGGCGACCCAATCTGCCGGGGTAATTTTATACGGCATTTTGAGGCTATCCATCACGGTATAAAAATCTTCCGCAAACCCATTCCGACTTGCCGGAATTTGCTTGTCGTTTACCCGCTTGGCGATATTAATTGGGGTGTGATACTCAATACTAGTTGCGTAAACCTTTGCGGCTATTTCGCTAAAAATTGGTCCAGCCACTAAGTTTCCATAATACACATCATTGTTAGGTGCATTCACCACTACGATACACGAGAAACGTGGATTATCTGCCGGAAAATAGCCCACAAATGATGCTTGGTATGAATAGTCGGACTCGTAATTGTATCCGTACTTTTTATTCGCTATCCGAGCCGTCCCTGTTTTCCCAGCAATTTTGAAGGGTGCTTTTTTAAGGTTTTTTGCTGTTCCTCTTTCAACAACCCCTTCCAACAACTTCTTAGCCTTCTCCACGGTTTGACTTCCGCAAATGGTGGTTTTCCCAACATTAAAAGGAAACTGAACTAGTATTTCACCATCCTTTTCTATTCTGTCTACAAAACGCGGTTTTACCCAATAGCCATTATTGGCAATGGCATTGTAAAAACTGAGAATTTGAAGTGGAGTCAACAACACCTCATAACCAATAGCCATTTGGGTTAATGAAATCCCGGACCAGTTATCAGCAGAGCTTACTTGTTTCACTTTTGGTCTTCCTTCACCTGGTATTTTGAGTTGCAATTTGTCATTCAAGCCCATGGAGTACAGCTTATCTACAAACTCCTTTTGATTATCGCCATACGCTTGTAAAATGGCTTGCGACAAGCCAATATTGGAGGACATTTCAAAGGCTTCCTGCACCGTAATTTTTCCGTAACCCCCAACCTTACTGTCGTGCATCGGGTGTCCGTAATATTCGATCACCCCATTTCTGGCGTCTACCGTGTCGGTGATATCAATTTTTCCTTCATCAAGAGCCGCAATAAGCACGGGTAGTTTAAACGTAGAACCCGGTTCTGTACTTTCTCCAATAGCGTAATTATAGCGTTCAGCATACCGCCCTTCCTTGTTTTTAGACAAGTTCGAAATGGCTAATATGTTTCCTGTTTTCACTTCCATTAAAACCACAGTACCATGATCAGCATCGTGCTTAATGAGCTGTTTTAATAGGGATGATTGGGCAACATCCTGGATATTCATATCCAAAGTAGTAACAACATCCGATCCGTCTTGGGGTTCAGTATGCGGCTCGTGTTCCATAGGCATCCACACACCACCGGCTAATCTTTTCTCCCAGCGATACCCATTTTTCCCTTTGAGGTAAGCACCATAAGCGGCTTCAATTCCCACCGGCTGCAAACCGTCTATCTGATAACCAATAGTTCTAGATGCCAAAGGGCCGAATGGTCGACGTCTTTTGGTGTTTTTTTGAATAATTAAACCGGACTTGTATCGCCCAGCCTTAAAAACAGGGAATTCTTTGATTTCCTGAAGGGTTTCGAAATCGACGTCGCGGGCTAATAAAAAGTAGCGGTTCCCTTTTTTTCTTTCATCTTTAAACAGGGCTTTCCATTGTTCTGCCGACTTTCCGTTAAACACGTGAGCTAAATGGAAGGTAAGCGAATCCAAACCCTCGGAAAAGCGATCATCGGTTAGACCATCGGCCTTAAAATCTACACGGAGTTCGAATAGGGGCACAGAAGTGGCCAACATTCGGCCATCGGCAGAATACACATTTCCACGAGACGGACTAACCTCCCGTAAACTGGCTGTAATTTGCTCTGAGCGGGCTAACCAGTCATCTTTCTCCACCCATTGAATTTGAAATACGCGAAAAATCACTGCTCCACCAAATAGAACAAAGCAGATATAAATCAGCAGTAATTTCGAAAACCGTTCATTTTTCCCACTCATCGCTTTAAGATTTGAATGGGAGGGACCGTACTTTCCTCCAGTTGAATTCCTTCGACCGCCTTGGCCACTTTGGATTGCTGGCGAATCATTTCAAGATTCGAAGAGATGGTAACATAGCGGGCTTTTAATTCCCTTAAATGGGACTCCGCTGTGTTGAGGTCCCGAATTATCCGTTCTGCCTTATAACCATTGGAAATATACAAGACCATTAGACCTGCAGAAAAAAGAATAAATGGGAAATGGCGCAGCACTTCTACTTTGGTAAGTAAAGTTCCGTCCAGCACATTTCGCAATACATTCTCTTTTTTATCAGGCATAACTACAAACGTTCAGCTATTCTTAGTTTCGCACTTCTACTCCGGGTATTTTCCGCTTGTTCCTTATCAGAAGGAATAAGCGGTTTCCGTGTTATTAATTTAAAATCAACTTGGTGTTGACCATAAAAATCCTTTTCAATTTTACCTTCAAAATTCCCCGACTTCAAGAAATTCTTCACCAGTCGGTCTTCAAGGCTATGGTAACTCATCATTACTAATCGGCCACCTGGCTTCAACATATCCTTCGTTTGTTCAAGCATGGATTTCAAAACATCCAACTCTGCATTCACCTCTATCCTTAAGGCCTGAAAAACGCGTGCCAAAAATTGGTTCATTTTCTTTGGTGGAAACAAAGGCTCAATTACTTTCACTAGAGTTCCAGTGGAGGTAATGTGCATGAGGTTTGCCTTGATGTGGTTACTTATTTTTCGGGAATTATGCAACTCCCCGTATTTATACAAAACATCCGCCAATGCGTCGTTCGAATACGTTTTTAAAATATCTAACGCCGAGATTTTCTGCGCCTGATTCATGCGCATGTCCAAAGGCCCATCTTGCCGGATCGAAAAACCGCGTTCGGCTTCATCAAACTGGAAGGAACTAACACCAAAGTCGGCCATAATACCGTCCACGTGTGTAATTCCATACAGCCGTAAACATTTCTGTACGTATCGAAAGTTCTGAGGAACAAATTGAAAGCGGGGATCGTCAAATGCATTTTTTGCAGCATCCTTATCCTGATCAAACGCAAACAACTTCCCAGAATCGGAAAGGGCATCCAATATCAGTTTTGAGTGTCCGCCGCCGCCAAATGTGAGGTCACAATAAATACCTCCATCATTCACAACTAAACCCTCAATACATTCTTTCGCTAAAACCGGTATGTGGTAATCATTATTCATCTCCAAAAGAAAAATCCCCCATCACTTCTTCTGACAAACCAGACAAATCACAAGGCTCGTTTATCATCAATTCAAACTTATCCTTAGACCAAATTTCAACTCGATCTCCTGATCCAACAACCTTTATATCCTTCGACATTGCGATGCGTTCCGACAATGCTTTCGGCAACTGAATCCGACTTGAAGCATCAAAGTTCACAACAGTGGCGCCGTTTGTAAAGCGCCGGATGAACATTGCATTCTTTTTTACAAAGCGATTCAACTTCATCACCTGGGAACTAACATCATCCCACACTGGCTGTGGATAAACTACTAAACAATCCTCGTGCATATCGGCATTAATCACAAAACCTAAGTCCACAGCATCGCCGAGCTGTTTCTTTAGACCCGCTGGAAAAAGAAATCTCCCTTTGGCATCTACCTTGCAATCATATTCTCCGAGTAGCTTAAGCACTGATATTCAATAGTTGAGGTAAAAGTAAAAATAAAAATACCACCTCCTCCCACTTTCTCCCACTTTTTACCACAATGTTGAAAACTTTATTCCGCGAAATTTGAATCAAAGGTTTTACTACATTTGATTTCTTAGCAAGAAATACATGAATACAGAACTAATAGAAGAAGGCGGATTTAAGTATATCGAGCAGGGTGAAGGTGAAAACCTGATACTGCTTCATGGATTATTTGGGGCTCTTAGTAATTTCGAGCACGTCTTTCAAACATTTTCTGGTAAGTACAAAGTGATTATTCCTGTACTACCTATTTATGACCTTCCGGTACTTAGCACCAATGTGAAAAACATCGCGAAGCACTTGGAAGATTTTTTCGCATTCAAACAAATAGACAAAGCGACTTTACTTGGAAACTCGCTAGGAGGTCACGTAGGGTTGGTTTTTACCAAAAACAACCCCGATAAAGTAAAGCAGCTTATTCTTACCGGAAGTTCTGGCCTATATGAAAACGCTATGGGGGGTTCATTTCCACGTAGAGGAGACAGGGACTACATCACCAACAAAGTAAAAGAGACTTTTTACGATCCTGAAGTAGCAACAGAAGAGTTAATTGATGAATGCTATGACATCATTAACGACAAAGGAAAATTGATTCGGATTTTATCCATTGCTAAAAGTGCAATTCGGCACAACATGTCCAAGGATTTGGAGAATTTCAATCTCCCAGTTTGCCTAATTTGGGGAAGAAACGATGCCGTAACACCACCTCATGTAGCCGATGAGTTCCACAAACTCCTTCCCACTTCAGATTTGTTTTGGATAGAGGAATGCGGACACGCTGCCATGATGGAGAAACCACTAATTTTTAATGAGATCCTAGATACCTGGTTGGTAAAACAAGATGGAAATTAAACAAGCCGAATTCGTAATAAGTAACACACATCTTAAGGACTGTCCCGAAACCGGACTTCCGGAGTTTGCATTTATTGGCCGATCCAACGTAGGAAAGAGCTCCTTGATAAATATGCTTACCAAGCGTAAAACATTGGCAAAAACGTCTTCAACACCTGGAAAAACCCAATTAATTAACCACTTCATCATCAATGATAGTTGGTATTTAGTGGATTTACCTGGATATGGATATGCGAAGGTAAGTAAGAGCTCGAGAGAGAAGTGGCATAAGTTTGTATCGAACTACCTGCTTAACAGGGAAACGCTGCAGGGTGTTTGTGTGCTTATTGACAGTCGGATTCCTCCTCAAAAAATTGATTTAGAATTCATGGAATTTCTAGGTACAAAAGGGGTTCCATTCTGCATGGTATTTACAAAAACGGACAAACTCTCCAGCGCTGAATTGAGCCGACATCTAGCGGCGTACAAAAAAGAAATGCTCCAGTTTTGGGTTGAATTCCCACACTACTTCGTAAGCTCCAGTACAACGAGTTTGGGCCGGGAGGAAATTTTAGAATTCCTCCACGACGCCATGGCCGAAGCCTAATTACTTTTTCTCAACTATCACCTTTTGTTTTACCCCAAACTCTTGGGCAAACTTGTGTATGTCATCTGCGCCATCTTTATCATTGGTGGCTCTGAAGTACACATCAGCCATGGTAAACAAATTTTGGTAAAAGAAAAATTTCATCTCCTCCACCATCATGGATTTGGTCCAAAGATCTATCCGCATGGTGGTTTTTTCTTCTGCATCCCAAAACGACATTAGAGCAGCTTTTGTAGAACCACTTGCTCCTGCATCCTTTGCGTGCCAATTAATTTTTTCTGGAATGTGATTTTCATCCACTTCCAATTCAACGTTTATTTCTGATTTCTTAAGTGTCATCTTTACTTGGGATTATAATATTTGATAATATCTTTTACTTCTAAATTCAATAGTTCATTTGGACTTACATCTGGGTTATCCAGCATAAAGTCTACCACCATTTTATACCCGATGTACATCCCTAAATTAGGGGCACTTTCCTTGGGAAATCCTGGTGTGAATGGTCCATCTGTAAAAAACTGGCGATGCACTTCCACGCTACTAGAATACAACAGCTCACCCTTCACTAATTCTTTCCAAATTTGGTATTCATGATCTTCAGTCCATTGCCATTTTTCTGACGTAAACCCCAAGAACAACTCTGTAGGAGTATTCTCCAACATTAGGCCAGCCAAATAAAGTAATTTCCCGTGGGCCATAGCTAAATCCACAAATCGTCCTCCTTTCGGATCAAATTGGTGGAAGCTCAAATACCCAAAAACCGCCTGAGGAACTAATCGCTCTGGGACCATTTGCAAAATCCGATACATTGGGAAATTTTCCGGAGCTAAGCGGGGGTATATGGTTGAACCAGTTCCTAAAAACCATTCTAATCCGATCCCCAAGAATGCTTTGTCTGGATAAACGCCATAATTAAAACCTCCGTTGTAGAAAACAACCAGGGGCATTTCTTCATCAAAAATGCTACTGTACTTTGCAAAAAAGGAATTGAGTCTTTGCTTCTCTTCCTTCAAATCACCAAAAGTGGCAATCACCTCCTTCTGCACTGTCTTCCAGTCCGGATTATCTTTGAACATTCCAAAGTAGCGTCCAAATTCAGCCGACTCCGAATCACCCAACTTGAGGACGTTCTCTAAAACCACAAGGGATGCTTCCTGACAAGGACTCGTCAAAGCTTCTCCATCGAACACATATTTATCTACCCGGCAATAATCCAGCCCTGTAAATTTTGGATTGTCCTTTATTTCGTGTGAATCGGACACCCTACAAGACCCAAGAAAAAGCGAAAGAAAGATGCTAAAAAAAAAGGTTTTCACTCCTATTAGTTTATACATTTGAAAATAAAGCTCAAAGGTATGAAAAAGTATTTCCTAAGCTTGGTTTGCATTGGCTTACTAAGCGTTATTTCAAGCGCTCAAGACTCGTATAAAAAAACCAACATTGCCCTACATTTTTCAGGCCACATCGTTAGTTTAAAACCCCAGTCAAACTCAGCTATTGCCGATGGAGCTGCCTCTGGTTATAGTTTCGGTGCAATTATTGACCGTCACTTCGAGAAAAACTATGCCTTTACTACTGGTTTTTCCGTTATGAATTCCGGAATTAAGGATCAATTGTGGGAAAAAGAAAATGAGAGTTACACAAAATACAACCGAAAAATAAAGATTCAATACATTGAAATCCCAACCATTCTAAAGTTAAAAACCAACGAAATTGGTTACATGACATACTATGGAAACATTGGACTTAGCAGCGGTTTTCGCCTAAAAAGCACTTTTGAAAAGAGTTTTGGTGACCAAAAAGTGGATTCAGGAAATGCCAAAGAGGAAACGTCTATTTTCAGATCTGCCTTAGTTATTGGTGGTGGTATGGAATACAATGTGAGTGGATCTACCAACATCCTTGTTGGAATTAACTACCACAACGGATTTACCAACGTGCTTAAGGGTGACGGCGTTGCTGAAAACAACGGAGTTTTCACAATTGAAAAACAGAAAGCGTATGCCAATTTCGTAGAATTGAAGTTGGGAATTTTCTTTTAAAATACCATGAAAATACATTTAGTTCAGGCTAATTTCCACATTGGAAATTTTTCGGAAATTCGCAATAAATGCATCGCTGAAATTGAACTAGCCAAAACAAAAGGAGCGGACATCGTTATTTTTCCTGAGATGGCGGCAACTGGGTATCCTGCCTTGGATTTACTGACCTATCCGGAATTCGTTTCCCAGGCTGAAGAATTAGTTTTATCCTTAGCAAAGTTGAGTACGGATATTGCTATTTTAATTGGCGGACCCGAAACCAACAAAGCTCCTTTTGGGAAACAACTGTACAACAGTGCCTATTTTTTAGCGGAAGGTAAGGTGATGCATGTTGCTCGAAAAATGCTTTTACCTACTTATGATATTTTTGACGAATACCGCTACTTCCAGCCCGATAATTCCCCTTCCGTAGTTCAGTATAAAGGCCTCACCATTTTCATTAGTATTTGCGAGGACCTTTGGAATGAAGACACCCACAACTTATACGGAAAAGGCCCTTTAGACATACTTTTAGAAAGTGGCCAAAAAATAGACCTGCACCTCAATATAGCCGCTTCCCCATTCGACCCAGGTCAAAAGGAAAAACGCGCGAAGGTTCTTTTAAAAAATGCACAAAAAGGAAACTGCCCCGTTGTTTACTGCAACCATACCGGCACCCAAACCGAGCTGGTTTTTGATGGAGACTGCCAGGTTATTTACCCTTCTGGAGAAAGCTACAATTTCCCCTTATTTCAAGAGCATTCAGAAACCATAAAAATTGGAGACAAGAAACCTAAAATTGAATCCGAAAAACTTATTGCAATAAAGCACAGAGCTTTGGTGGCTGGGGTAAAGGACTATTTTGGAAAACTCGGCTTTAAAAAAGCAATCCTCGGCCTATCGGGCGGAATTGACTCTGCTTTAACGGCACACATTGCGAAAGAAGCTTTGGGAGCTGAAAATGTACTTGGTGTCCTGATGCCATCACAATTCTCCTCGGGTCACAGTGTAGATGATGCCAAAAAATTGGCAGAAATCTTAGGAATTCCCACCGAAATCATCCCCATTTCGGGCACCTATGAAACGATCCGAAAAGCTATGCCTACGCCTTTTCAGGAAAGCGAATTTGGATTAGCCGAAGAAAATATTCAGGCCCGAGTTCGGGGATTACAACTCATGGCAATGAGCAACAAGTGGGGACATGTATTACTGAACACATCCAACAAAAGTGAAATAGCCGTAGGATATGGAACCCTGTATGGAGACATGTGTGGTGGTTTAAGTGTCATCGGAGACTTGTACAAAACAGACGTGTTTGAAATGTGTAAATGGCTGAATACTGAGGAAGAAATAATTCCTTGGAACACCATTAACAAACCCCCATCTGCCGAGTTGCGTCCAGATCAAAAGGATTCCGATAGTCTTCCAGATTATGCCATTTTAGATCATATACTGCAGCAGTACATTGAAGAAAAAAAGGGACCCAAAGAAATAATTGCCCAGGGATTTGAGCCAACTGTGGTAGCAAAAACGATTGCTTTGGTAAACCGAAATGAGTTTAAACGTTTTCAATCGGCCCCTATCCTGCGGATTAGCAAAAAGGCTTTTGGGTTTGGGCGGAGAATTCCCTTAGTTGCAAGTCCTCTCACCCCATAACACCATTGCTCCCAATCACAACCACTTCCCCTTTTCTCATCCAACAAGATGATTTAACATTAGCTTAATATTTGAACTGAAATACGCACTGAATTGTACCTTAGTTTTGTCGCTTAATTCTGAGCTATGAATTTTGGATTTTTTGAAATACTAACATTAGTTGGAGCCCTTGGTTTTTTCATTTACGGCATGAAAGTCATGAGTGAAGGAATCCAAAAAGTGGCTGGAGAAAAACTTCGTGTGATTTTGGGCGCAATGACCCGAAACCGGTACCTCGGAGTAATGACTGGATTTCTTATCACCTCCTTGGTGCAGAGTTCTTCTGCAACAACGGTAATGACAGTAAGTTTCGTGAATGCTGGACTTCTAACCTTAACAGAATCGATTGGGGTTATTATGGGAGCCAACATTGGAACCACGGTAACCGCCTGGCTAATTTCCTTATTTGGCTTTGGAAAGGTGAGCATTGCTGCTATTGCCTTGCCAATTATTGCCATTGGTTTCCCAATGATGTTCTTCAAACGGGACACGATTAAATACGCGGGTGAGATCTTGATTGGTTTTGCGCTACTATTTATGGGGCTTGACGCATTAAAACATGCTGTACCGGACATTCGCAGCAACCCAGGAATGTTGGAATTCCTAGCTCAATTTACAGATGCAGGATTTTTCTCAACTATTTTCTTTGTTGCAATTGGTACTCTTTTAACCATTGTTGTTCAGAGTTCTAGTGCTGCAATGGCACTTACCTTAACTCTTTTATTCAACGATGTGATTACTTTCCCAATTGCAGCTGCAATGGTTATGGGTGAAAACATTGGAACAACTATTACAGCCAACTTAGCTGCTTTAATTGGAAATGTCCACGCCAAACGAGCCGCAAGAGCTCACCTTATATTCAACGTATTTGGGGTTGTCTGGATGATCATTCTCTTCCCTTTCTTTTTAGATTTTATTGCGTACCTGTGGACTCCTGTTAACTCTTTGTTAGCGAGCATCAACCCAGAGCTATCAAAAAGTAGTGAAGAACTTCAATTGTCGCTTTTCCACACCCTTTTTAACTTCATTAACGTTGCTGTTCTAATCTGGTTTGTTCCATTTATTGCTAGGGTGGTAATGAAAATGGTTAAACCAAAAAATGATGAGGATGAAATCTTCCGTTTGGACTACATCAAAAGTGGGTTGGTTGGATTCCCTGAACTAGCCATCCTTGAAGCTAAAAAGGAGATTGCCAAGTTTGGTAAAATCACGGCTAAAATGTCTGTTCACACTCAAAAGCTATTATTTGAACAAGATCATAAAAAGCAAGAAAAAATTCTGGATAAAATAAAACAGTACGAGGAGATCACTGACCGTCAGGAAGAAGAAATAACCTCTTTCCTTACCAAGGTATCTAAAGGAGAAACTTCCGAGATTTCCTCTATCCGTATCCGTAGTATGATTGCTATTACCAATGACCTTGAGCGAATAGGTGACATCTTCTATCAGATTTCTCTTGACCTCAAGAAAAAGATCAAGGATAAAGTTTGGTTTACTCCAGACCAGCGCGAAAACATCACGTCTTTATTTGTGAAGTTGGACGAAGCGTTCCTAGTAATGACTGAGAACATGGAGTTGGAATTTGACCAAGTAGATATTACAAAAGCAAATTCAGTTGAAACGGAAATAAATGCACTTAGAAACCAATTCAGAAAAGGTCATTTGAAAAAAATGGAATCTGGAGAATACTCGGTAAGGAATGGTATGGCGTACAGCAATCTTTTCCACAGCTGTGAGAAAATTGGAGACCACGTAATTAATGTTTCTGAAGCATTAATTGGGGAGATTTAATCGACCCAATACTTCACAAAAAAGGCCCACGAACAAATTGTTCGTGGGCCTTTTTTTATTTCAAAATAATCTCTTCAAAAATGATTATCGAAGTAGACTAAGGTTTAATGAGGGTAGCGCTTACAATGGTATTGCTAAACTGAAAACTCCGATCCACCAGTTTCGCTTCAAAGCGAAAGGTATCATTGGGAGAAGTTGGATCGAAAAAAGGAACTAACTCCACATCAATATCCCCTTCCAATGTGGGATTTTGACCTACGGGATCTAGTTTGGGGATTCTATAATAGAAGGGAACAGATACATCTTGCTTTACCCAACTACCACTTTCCAATTCAAAATAATCCAGAAACAAATTATGATAAAAAAGGCTGTCACGTTGAAATGGGCCGGTGGTATCTCCTGGAATAAGTCCAACATCACCGTCCCCATCCTGAAAACTTAATTGCAGGATTCCGAGGGTATCTCCTTGGACAACAAACCCCCGATATTTTAGGATAGGGGTATCTGGTAATTCCTCAATCTTCAAGCAACTGGATTGTCCTACAACAAGTACCAGAGAAATAATGCACGTCTTAAATCCAAAATTCATTCAGAAGCGTAATTTAGTGTCTTTAGTAAAGTAAAGATATACAAAGGAATCATGGCAAAAAGTTATTACCAACCCGAGGATTTAAGGAAGTTCAAAGAAATCGAAGAATTTGGTCCAGAATTATCCAAAAAATTTTTCGACTACTATGGATCCGTATTTGAAGAGGGCGCCTTAACTGCTCGAGAAAAATCGCTCATTGCTTTAGCCGTATCGCATGCCGTACAATGTCCATACTGCATAGATGCATACACAGAAGGCTGTTTAACCAAAGGTGTTAGTGAGACTCAAATGATGGAAGCTGTGCATGTTGCCGCCGCTATTAAAGGTGGCGCAGCGTTAGTCCACGGTGTACAAATGATGAACAAAGCCAAAAAACTCTCCATGTAATATGCTCAAATCCTTGCAACAACGAGAATCGGACTTAACCAATTCCAAGAAGCAATTAAACATACTGAAAGACACCCTAAAATGTGAAAACCTCCCTCAGTTTACCCAAAAAATCGGGTTAAAGGGCGACCAAAAATTGAAGCCTACAGGATTGGAGATATTCCAAATGAACCTGGGCTACATGTGTAATCAAGTTTGCGCCCATTGCCATGTTGATGCTGGACCGGACAGAAAGGAAATAATGGATTGGGCCACCATGGAGCAGTGCATTAAAGCGGTTAAGGATGGAAACATCCATACCGTAGATCTTACCGGCGGTGCCCCAGAAATGAATCCCCATTTCCGACCTTTAGTGGAGGAGTTGCGAAAAGCAGGGGCTCAAGAAATAATAATTCGGTCCAATTTAACCATCATCCTAGCTAATAAAAAATACCACGACCTCCCCCACTTTTTCGCCAAAAACAATTGTCGGGTTGTCAGTTCATTACCCTATTACGACCGGGACAAGGTTGACAAACAAAGGGGTGAAGGTGTTTTTGCAAAAAGTATAGAGGCCCTGAAAATGCTAAACGCAGTTGGGTATGGGATGCCTGATTCAGGTTTGTTCCTTGATCTAGTTTACAATCCATCAGGAGCATTCCTTCCCGGAAATCAAACTGAGCTAGAAAGGGATTTCAAAAAAGCCTTATTGGCAGATTTTGATATTCAATTCAACTCCCTATTTTGCATTACGAATATTCCTATCAGTCGCTTTTTAGACTACCTCATTGCCAGTGATAACCTCGAGGACTACATGTACAAGCTAGTGGAAGCATTCAACCCTTCTGCTGTAGATGGTGTGATGTGTAGAAACACCATTAGTATTGACTACCTCGGAAACTTATATGATTGTGATTTTAACCAAATGTTGGAGCTCAAGACGCCTAAGGCGGTAGGACAACACATTTCTGAATTTAATATACAAAAGCTGAATAGCCGATCCATTATCTTCCACGACCATTGTTACGGTTGTACTGCAGGAGCTGGATCGAGTTGTCAGGGAACAACTGTTTAAACAACACCATGGATAATTATTTAGATACCACACACGACGTTTACAAACAAGCTGCAATAACGCCAGACGTTGGACTTTGCTGCACAACCACCCCTATTTGGCAACTTCCTGGTTTAGATATCCCAAACATCATGCTTCAAATGAATTATGGCTGTGGGAGTACTGTAAATCCACGGGATCTTGTCAGAAACCCCAAAATATTGTACGTAGGAGTTGGCGGCGGAATGGAATTATTACAATTCGCCTATTTCTCCAGACAGAAAGGTGGTGTTATTGGAGTAGATGTAGTAGATGAAATGCTGGATGCTTCCAAAAAAAACTTTGTATTGGCCGAGCAGCAAAACCCTTGGTTTAAAAAGGAATTTGTAGACCTCCGGAAAGGAAGCGCCTTGGAACTCCCAATTGAGGATAACTCCATTGATGTAGCGGCCCAAAATTGCCTGTTTAACATTTTCAAGATAGATGACCTTAAAAAGGCTCTACAAGAAATGTATCGTGTCCTAAAACCTAACGGAAGACTTGTTTTATCCGACCCTATTTGTGATCAAGCCATGCCCGACAATTTAAAAGAAGATGAAACATTACGAGCCCTGTGCCTGAGTGGAAGTTTGCCTTTAGAAGAGTACATTAAAATGATTACGGATGTTGGATTTGGGACTGTTGAAATCCGGGCAAAACGACCATACCGAATTTTAGATAAACCCCAGTACGATACGCCTGAGCGGATATTCATTGAAAGTGTTGAAGTTTGCGCAATTAAAGACCCGATGCCAGAGGATGGACCGTGTGTTTTTACTGGAAAAACAGCCATCTATTTCGGTTCAGAAACCCATTTTGATGACCAAAAAGGACATGTTTTAATGCAGAATCAACCACTAGCTGTTTGTGACAAAACTTCAGCGGCAATTAATTCCCTTCAAAAACCAGATATCCATATTAGTGAGTCCACGTATTTTTACGACGGTGGTGGATGCTGTTAATTTATTCGAGAGGGTCCAAAAAGCCCTCTTGATTTTTGCAATAAACATTGAGCTTAACCGATTTTTTAAATCGTCTGAGGGCTAAATCTACGGGAAAGAGCTGCCTATACAATTGATTCCTGCCCGGGAACGAGACCCTCGTCCCCAATCTCAAGTTCGGAATTTTTGAGATACCGGTCAATCCCAATATATTGGGAGTAACTAACATTCAAAAAACAAAATAAAATCACCTGGGGAGGAGAACCCTCATCCCCAATCTCAAGTTCGCGAAGTATCCAATGCAAGACAATCCCATAATCTTGGGAAACAAGACAATACCATTTTCAATTCGAGTTCTGCCCGGGGACGAGACCCTCATCCCCAATCTCAAGTTCGGGAAGTATCCAATGCAGGACAATCCCATAATCTTGGGAAACAGGACAATACCATTTTCAATTCGAGTTCTGCCCGGGGACGAGACCCTCATCCCCAATCTCAAGTTCGGAATTTTTGAGATACCGGTCAATCCCAATATATTGGGAGTAACTAACATTCAAAAAACAAAATAAAATCACCTGCGGAGGAGAACCTTCATCCCCAATCTCAAGTTCGGGAATTACCTAATGCAAGACAATCTCACGAACTGAAGAATTTATTTAACCAAAAATTCCGATTCAAAAAGCAATCAATTACCAAACCCCAAGGTAGTCCAGAACCAGCATGGGAGTACATCTCTGCGAAAACGGGTAAGGGTTAATCGATGGTCATATAATTTCAAATTAACCAATCCCAAGAAATACAACCAATCCACCTCGATTAACAACTAATAATTAGCCACTAGTATTGCTACTCTAATAGCTTTTCAGTATATTAAAAACTTAATCCTACGCCCACATGAGCAACATTCCTTTACACATCGCTTTAATATTATTATTCGTTGTTTTTTCTTGCCTCTTGGTAGCAATTGGAATCTTTAAACGGTCTTCTATGAGTCCGGTAGGTAATATCTGGACCAAACGATTCATTATTGGATCTGTTGCCTTACTAGGCCTACATGGATTGTTAACCAACTTTTCCAGCAATGAAGATGCCGCTCAAAGTGGTATGTTTTATTGCCTTTACTATGGAAGCTGCCTAATATTCATTTCCATTTTCCTCTTCGCCAAGAAAAGTAAAGAAATGACCATAAAGGCATCAATAAAACATCTTACGATAGTCCAAATTTTCCGAGCTCCAGTTGATCTTTTGGTTTTATGGCTGATTTCCAAAAGCCTTCTCCCGGAGCACTTTCTTGAACCCATCCCATACTTCGGCCTCATTTTTGGGTTAACAGCGCCCATAATATGGTGGATAAGAAAAAGTAAGGTTAGATTTAATAGGCGTTTCATTTACGCGTGGAATTTCATGGGCTTAATTTTCCTGTTACGTTGGATTATTAACTCCATTACTCTGCTTCCAAACCATGGCGAGTTCCTGCAATCCAACTGGATGCCTTTCCATTTTCCAATGACCTGGATTACCGGTTATTTAGCTTCCGTATTTTTCCTAGCTCATGCTATTTCTATTCGGAATTTATGGCTATTTAATTTGACCAAGAACGAGGAAAACTAACTGCATTTAGAATTCTATATTTGTCGGGAATATGAAACAGGATTTCCCCGATTTTCTGAAGGTTACCCCCGAAAATTTTAATCAATTTTGCCTGGATCGATTCCGATTCCAGGCAGAGGAAGTTCCTCCGTACAAGGATTTCCTTTATCACCTGGGGGTATCCCCAAAGAAAATCCAACATTATCAGGAAATCCCATTTCTTCCAATTGCAACTTTTAAGGGGCATTCTGTATTTAGTAAACCAAACATTGAACCCCGATTTTTTGCAAGCAGTGGAACAACGGGAAAAAACCAAAGCAAGCACTATTTTTCCGACCCTAGCCCATACATCCGATCTTTTCAAGCTGGTTTCGAAGGAATTTATGGTCCAAGCTCGGAGTGGTGTATCCTCGCTTTACTTCCCAATTATTTAGAACAAGGCGAAAGCTCTTTGGTCTTTATGGTTAATGAGCTAATAACAGCCAGCTCCATTCCGGAAAGCGGATTTTTTCTAAGAAATCACCAAGATTTACACAACACCATCCTGCAACTGGAAAAACGGGGTCAAAAAACCCTGCTTATTGGGGTCTCCTTTGCCCTATTGGACTTTCTGGATGAATTCCATTTCGACAACCTTAAATTCACCCATGTAATGGAAACAGGAGGAATGAAAGGCCGTAGGAAAGAAATGATTAAAACAGAATTGCACGATCTTTTGATGCAGGGATTTGGTGTTTCGTCCATTCATTCAGAATACGGCATGACCGAATTGTTTTCCCAAGCTTATAGTACTGGAGCCAATAGATTTGCCTGTCCAAACTGGATGCGCGCATCTATACGGGAGCTAAACGACCCCCTTTCCAACCATTGGACTGGACCAAAATCGGGAGCTTTAAACATGATTGATTTAGCCAATCAAGAAAGCTGTTCTTTCATTGCAACCGAAGATTTAGCCCTCCTACATGCCGACAACACTTTTGAAGTATTGGGAAGAATGGATAACTCCGATGTCCGCGGTTGTAACTTATTGGTGAGCGATTTATAATTAAACCGCTATCACCAAAAAGTACGTCTTTTTCCCACGTTGTAACAACAAGTATTTATCATTGAGCAACTGACTTTTATTAAATAAGTCTCCGTCTTTCACCTTTTCCTTGTTTACTGAAATTGAATTTTCCTTTAGAGCTCTTCGCGCTTCTCCTTTGGAGCTCAAGAAGCCTGACTCTTCGGAAAGAAGTTCAACAACATCAATCCCATCGGCAAATTTAGCCAAGCTAATTTCCCCTTGTGGAACGCCACTAAAAACTGCTAACAAATCCTTTTCACGAAGGCCTTTTAGATCCTCAGACGTACTTTTCCCAAACAAAATTTGAGAAGCTTTAATAGCGCCTTGCAATTCTTCTTCAGAATGAACTCTTACCGTAATATCTTCTGCCAGAGCTTTTTGTAAAACCCGTAAATGTGGAGCTTCGGCATGCTCCTTTTCAATAGCCATTATAGCTTCCTGGTCCATTAAAGTGAAAATCCGGATGTACTTTGCCGCATCCACATCACTCGCATTTAACCAAAATTGGTAGAATTCGTAAGGACTCGTTTTTTCCGGGTCCAACCACACGTTCCCTTTTTCTGACTTTCCAAATTTTCCGCCATCAGCCTTGGTAATTAATGGGGTTGTAACTGCAAATGCGTCACCACCACCCATTCTTCGGATCAATTCAGTACCCGTTGTAATATTCCCCCATTGGTCACTTCCACCCATCTGAATTTTACAATCCATGGTTTTATTGAGGTGGAAAAAATCATACCCCTGCACCAACTGGTACGAGAATTCTGTAAATGACAATCCGGTATCTACCCGCTTTTTAACGGAATCCTTTGCCATCATATAATTAACAGTAAGGTGTTTACCAACATCCCGAATAAATTCCAGAAACCCCATTCCTTTAAACCAGTCATAATTATTGACGATTTGCGCAGGATTAGTGGGCGCAGAAAAATCTAAAAACTTATCCAATTGTTTGGAAACACAATCCAAGTTGTGGTTAAGAATATCCTCGGATAATAAATTTCTTTCTTCACTCTTGCCAGAAGGATCACCAACCATACCTGTTGCACCACCTACCAATGCAACAGGCTTGTGGCCTGCGCGCTGAAAATGAACCAAAATCATGATGGGAACCAAATTCCCGATATGAAGACTATCCGCAGTTGGATCAAACCCCACATACCCAGCAGTAGCCTCTTTCAAAAGCTGCTCCTCTGTTCCTGGCATTACGTCGTGAAGCATTCCTCTCCACTTCAATTCTTCAATAAAATTGGTCATATCTCAAATTCAATTGGCGCAAAGATAACGGTCGATTCTAAGAGAGCAACTATTCTGCTTAAATTCCCCTGTAATACTCCTTACCTCTGCCTCATTTCGGCTACATTTGAAGCATGATTTTGGTTACCGGAGCAACTGGATTTGTGGGTTCACACATTGTGGCCAACTTGCTAAGTAAGGGCGAGGAGGTTTTGGCTGCTTACCGTTCAGAGGACAAGCAGGAAAACCTGAATAAATTACTGGCGTGGAAAAAAATCCAAAACAATGAACCTGAATGGATTTATTGTGATCTGATGGACCCCGTTTCTTTGGCTTTAGCTGTTCAAAAAGCATCCACGGTAATTCATTGCGCAGCAATGGTTTCTTTTAAATACAAAGACAAGGCCGCGCTATACGATACCAATGTAATTGGAACTACTAATCTCATTAATGCCTGCCTCGAAAATGAGGCTTGTCCTAATTTCATTTTCCTTTCGAGCACCTCATCACTGAACATCCCCCACCTTCCAAAACCAGAAAACACCAACCCTGTAAACACGAAGGAGCATTATTCCTTTTATGGCTTAACCAAGTTTTTGGGCGAAATGGAGGTATTTAGAGGCCAAGAAGAAGGACTCAAGGTTGCTGTAATTAACCCCGGTGTTATAGTTGGAGAAGCGCCGAAAGAATCTGAATTACAGCAACTATTTTCAATGGCTAAACGGGGATTTCCCTGGTTCTCAAAAGCACTTCATGGATTTACCCACATCAATGATGTTATAGCAGGAATTCACATTCTACGCAAAGAATGGCCCAGAAACGTGCAACATCCAATCATTACAGAAAATATTAGGTTTCAGGAAATTCAAAATTTCATAAGCCACCTTTTGAACAAAAGGAAACCGTTTTGGGTCCTCCACAAAAAATTTGCTTGGACCTTATACACCTTGGGGAAAGCATTCTATTTTATCGGGCTCGACTTGGGATTAAGTCGGGAAAGTATCCGAACTGCACTTCACGATTCGCCAATTACCCTTGCCCCTATCTTTACAGACCATATTACATCGTCCAAACAGCGCGTATTCGATGGCCTTTCAGCTCACCACGACTTCAATAAGGATCAAGGATAAATAGACTTATTTTCCTGCTTTTACTTTAGTCATTTTATTTGCCATTTCAACAATACGATCTGGCACAGGTTGATCTCCCGGAATCAAGGATAAAGAATCTCGGTACTGCTGCTTTAACGTAGGTAGGTAAATCACCACATCAGCATACATTTTCTGCATTTCCTGTGGATTCAACATATAATATTCCAGGTTTTCCTTCCATTGTTCTGGCGTAATTCCGTGCCGTTGAAACGCCCCTGCAAAAGCGCCGTAAATTTCTGTAGGAACATCCGGTCTCCGGAATGTTTGGGTGTGTACCCCCTCCAAAATCAGCAATTCTGCTGTCAATTTCACAAAAGTACTGTCGGGCAAATGTTTTTGTTCTATGCGGATTTCTCCTGTCTGTTTACACCCAACGGTCATCGCAATAATCAAAAGGAAAAAGCAGGTTCTCATCGATCAAACGTAAGGCGCTTACCGCGAGGAGCTGTCTCAACAAGACTTCCATTCTGATAAACTATGTTCCCATTTACCCACGTTGTTTTTACCTCATGTGAAAAAGTAACTCCTTCAAAAGGAGACCATCCACACTTGGATAAAACGTTGGATTTCTCAACTGTCCAACTTGAGTTTGGATCCACCATGACTAAATCAGCAAAATATCCTGGGCGAATAAATCCTCTTTCCTCAATTTGGAAACAGATGGCAGGAGCATGACTCATCTTCTCAACGGCCTTCTCCAACGTAATTTTTCCTTCTTTTACCTTTTCTAAAACGGCAGGTAAATGATGCTGAACGAGTGGCCCACCACTGGGTGCGTTAAAGTAGCTATTCTCTTTTTCCTCCATTGTATGAGGAGCATGATCTGTAGCCAATACATCGATCAGGTCTGCATTTACACCTTCCCATATAGCATCCCGATCGCTTGCATTTTTTACCGCTGGATTCCATTTAATCCAAGGTCCTTTTTTGGCATAATCCTCTTTCGAAAACCACAAATGGTGCGTACACGCTTCTGATGTAATTCGCTTTTCTGCCAAGGGAAGAGTGTTGTCAAACAGCTCCAATTCTTTCCCTGTTGAAATATGTAAAATATGGAGTCGGGCGTTGGTTTCTTTTGCCAACTTAACGGCCATGCTAGAGCTTAAATAACAGGCTTCTTCTGACCGGATTTCCGGGTGACATTCCATCGGAACATCTTCACCATATTTGGCCTTGTACTTTTCTGTATTGGCTCTAATGGTAGCTTCATCCTCACAATGGGTTGCAATCAGCATTTCGCTCTTTGAAAAAAGTTCCCGAAGAACAGCTTCATTATCCACCAACATATTTCCTGTGCTGGAACCCATAAAAACTTTGATTCCACAAACATTTCTTTTGTCTGTCTTAAGCACTTCTTCCAAATTTTCGTTGGTAGCCCCAAAGAAGAACGAAAAGTTGGCTGGAGAAACAGCTTCAGCTCTTTGAAATTTTTTCTCTAGTTCTGGCTGAGTTGTTGTATTCGGAAAGGTGTTTGGCATTTCCATGAAGGACGTAATTCCTCCCGCAACTGCGGCCCTACTTTCGGTGGCAATTTCAGCCTTATGTGTAAGACCCGGCTCGCGAAAATGTACTTGATCATCTATCACCCCTGGAATTATCCATTTTCCCTGGGCATCAATTTCTAGGTCTGCCTTTCCAGCGTAGCCATCTGGGTATATACCCTCTATGCGCTCCCCTTTCAAAAGTACATCTGCCTTCAGCCTTTTCCCTTCGTTGATTATCTCTCCTCCGCGTATTACTGTCGTTTTCATCTCCTAGAAAATTTCATTTGAATAACTCCTAAAAAAGCCTCTTTAAATATAGACATGGACATTTTACTTTCACCAAACTGACGATCCGTAAAGGTAATAGGAACCTCAACAGGCTTAAACCCCATTTTAAAGCTCTTGAACTTCATTTCAATCTGAAATGCATAGCCAATAAATTTGATCCGATCTAAATCTAGATTCCTCAGCACCTCTGCTTTGTAACATTTAAACCCAGCAGTTGTGTCGTGAATGGGAATCCACAAAATGGTTCGCACATAAATAGATGCAAAATAGGACATCATTACCCGTTTCCAATCCCAATTACTTACTTGTCCACCTTTGCAATATCTAGATCCAATGGCAAAATCGCCGAGACCAGATAAACAGGCCTCACGTAAGCGCTCTAAATCATCTGGGTTGTGAGAAAAGTCAGCATCCATTTCATAAATGAGTTCATAATCT
>JBLHJD010000024.1:0-22048 GCA_047618705.1 Luteibaculaceae bacterium | reverse complement strand
GAGCTTTTACGGGTAAAACCCCTAAAAAGTTGGAAACCAATCCCCTCGGGTTTTGTTAGGATTTCTACTTCAAAAATGGAAAGAAAATCCTTTGGTTGCTCACTTATTGGGAGTTTAGGTTTTACCCATTTCCAACAATTCAATGTCCAAACTATGAACACCTCCAACGGGGATAAAAATGGCTCCTTTTTATTAAAGAACAACTTTATTGGATTTAATTTATCTTATTTTTTATAGGCATTTGAACCATTCCAATTTATTGAATGAATTTGGGTTATCTAAATAGAACGGGGGCTGCTCTTTTTTTAACCACGTCAGACAAATTGACTTCTCTAATTTTCAACTGTAATAAAATCACCTTCTACCTCTGAACGTCAAAATTCACCATTCGAATTAAATATTATTCCGTTCATTTTCATAAACGGAAAGACAACAACTCATGCCTTGAACAAAAAAACCATAAAAATCATCCCCCTAAGCGCTACAATATTAATAGTCCCACGAAGAAAACTTAGCTCTAATATTCCAATTACTGATTTCTGGAAGCCTTTTTTCTCAAACAGTCCCGAACCAAACCTTTGATCGGGAAGATTTTCTTTCTCACGAAGCTTTTGAGACTCCGAATGGAAACCACATTTTACTAACTGGTGGAGAGCAGGAGCAGCTTTTCTATAAATTGAATGGAAATGGGGAGTTGAACAAAACCCCAACAATGCCTGTCCGCAATAATTATGGAGACACCAATGTATTCTACTTATTTGGTGGACCGTACCGAGATGGTTTCGTCACGGTAGGACAAAAGTCATTTAGGGAAAATGGAGCGTTTAAATTATTTAACCTATTTGTCCATTTTTATAATTGGGACTTCGAAAAAACTGGGTCAATACAAAATCCAGTTCTTGACTCTCTTTATGTTGGATCCAACATTGGGATAATTGAAGACACCTTGTATATAATTGGAAAGACGGTAAATTACAATGTAAATTTAGCCACCATCAATTATTCAACCATAGGGAAATATCCACTTTCTGTTTTTTGTGGGTAAATACTAATTATTTGAGGTTTCGTATGGAAAGCTTTCCTCAATTAGCTACGTTCAAATTTATTCGTTCTTGCGGTCAATTTTCTTGGAGACATCTATGAGCTTGTAAAAAAGGTATCTCCATTCCAAAATGTTAGCAAACACACATTAATCGGCCTATACTCTACATTAAATCCCACAAAACACAAGCCGTAGAAATCAAATGTTTAAAAAACCAAACCCCTGATAAACAATACTTTAAGACATTAAAGCGATGGTTAGAAATCCAAATTTAAAATATTTCATCTATTTAAAAGGACAATTCAGCTCTTCGTTTGTGGGTTTTATTTATTTAATTGCCCCGAAATTAAAAACCAAACACCATGAAAAAGGTAATTATTTTGGCTGCGGCCGTATTTGCTCTAGGGCTAGTTTCTTGTAAAAAAGAATACACTTGTTGTTATAAAGATAGCAGCGGAGCGGAGCAGTCTACGTTGGGTGGATGTTCCACTTCAGAAATGTCTAAAAGCGACATGGAAGATGTTGAAAAAGCTGGAAATGATGCAATCACAAGCTGCGGTTCTAGTTGTGATGGATGGAAATATGAGTGTGAAAAATAAGTTTCACCTTTAAATATTTAGCCCAGTTTTACTTTGGTAAAACTGGGCTTTTTTATGTAACTTTTTTAAATGATAGTTCAATTATTGGCCCGCATCTTTCTAGGCGTATTATTTATTCTTAGTGCTGTATTAAAATTTTTTCCCATTGATTCTTTTGAATACCTTTTGGTACAGAAATCAATTACCAATTGGGTTGTTAGTCCCATATTGGCCCGAATTTTAATCGGCCTCGAGCTTTTCTTGGGGGGTTCCCTCCTCTTCCGTTTGTATTCGCTCAAATGGATAGCCCGAATAAGCCTTATCCTTCTTTTATTTTTTTCCATTTTTCTAGCCATTGACCTTTGGAAATTTGGGATTCAAGAAAACTGCGGTTGCATGGGTGACGCTTTCCCCATCAATACAATGGAAGGGTTAGTAAAAAACGTGCTTTGCATTTCCCTACTCTTTTTCCTTTTATATCATCCGCAAAAATCACCTGAAAAAACCTTTGGAAATAAAAAAATCAGGGGGCTCCTTACCCTTTGTTTATTTGCGGCACCTTTTATAATTCGATTTTTACCCGAACTACCAAGAAATCCAGAGAGAATGGAGGAAAGATTAAGTTCCGAAGTAAATAGTTTACTGCTTAAATCTGAAAACCAAACGCCCCCAGATTATCTTGTTTTTTTGAGTTCCTCCTGTTCCCATTGCATAAACGTATTGCAAAAATTAAGTATTCAATCCCAACAGACCACGCTAAATTGTCATCTGATCATAGGAGAAGACTTAAACAAAACAAAGGATTTTCTTTTATTAAACACAGCCAACTTCAACTACTCACTTGTTCCTCAGTCTCAATTGAACCGAATTTCCTTTGGCTGGGTACCCTCCATCCAACAAGTGAAGAATGATAGCATTAAATATATTTGGATAGGCGAAAGTTTTAACCCATCCGATTTGGTGAAAAATTAAATAAGTTACCTCAACAAAGTAACATGCCCCTTATCAATTTTGTTCCGTTTGTAGCGGTCTTCCTGCAGCACCCACCAAATAAATACATCCGGCCTGCACGGCTCACCACTTTCGAAGTTGCCGTCCCACGGGACTACCATCTTCTGAGGCGTGAATGATAGCGCCCCAGCGCTCACAAATCCGGAAACAATTCTTGAACCTACTGTTTATCGTTTTACATCTCACAAAGCAGCTTAAAGGGTTTTATTTAGCATGGAGGCTTCACCAAAACCCACCGTACTTTTGACAATTTGAGCATGAAATTGAATTAGTGCTAAGACTATCCATTAATTAAAAAACCTACTTCACTTCTGGTAAGCTCCTGTTTTATCCATTCAGATGAAAGAAACACAATACTAAATTTCATTTTTTTACACAAAAACAAACATTATATCCAACAATCAAAGAATACTCCTCGTTGCACAACCGGCACTTAAGCAATAAATCAGAATTTAGGATTTTAAGTCTAATAATATGTAGATTTAAAGAATTAAGTTCTGTAGATACGCTGTAATAACCAGTAAAATATCTTTATTGAATTATCTATTATTTAGGACTCCAACAATAACACCAATAAAACGTATACTCTATAAGGACTTCAGAGTAAGAGGAACCCATAGAGTACATATTAATAGTCAATATTTAAATTCAGTATTCCGTTTTTAGGGATAAATTTGCATCATAAAACGCTAACCCTTTGAAAACTACCCCCCTTAGTCTCAAATCAGGATTTCTGTTTCTTGTACTTTCCCTGTGCTTTTCATTGTCTGGTTTTTCCCAAACGTACTATTATGAACCTGGCGGTTTATTTGCTGCAGAGTTGGATATGTGGTGGAGTAATTCGGACTATTCTGGAACTCATCCTGCAAGTTTTAATGAGGACAACCACACTTGGTGTTACTGCAATGCGAACAATGCATCTCAAACCATAACCATAACAGGGTCTGGTACGGTGGTGAAAATTGACAACGCAACCATTTCCGATTGGGACACAAGTATTGGAGCTGGAGTTATTATCGACATCACTTCTTCTGGAACAGTCACCTTAAACGGACCTGGAACAAGTTCCTTTAATTTAGGAACCTTAGCGAGTGGGAGCACTGTAATAATGAATGATAATGGTGAAGCTCTGCCGGCTGGGACCTATGGGAATCTTGAAATTAATAATCTCGCCACTTTAAGTGGAACTTACATAGTTGCAAACGCTCTTACTGTTGGATACAACAATTCATTTGGCTCAACAACGTTTAACATTACCGAAGATCTCATTGTAAATGCTGATATGGATTTTGCCACTTCCACTTTTACCGTTGGTGGGAACATTACCTACACTTCCACTCTTAAACAAATAGATTTTAACGCTTCCAACACCAACGTTACAGGAAATGTAACTGGAAACGACAATATTTTTTTAGGGGAAAGCACCCTTACCATTGGCGGAGACTTGATTGCAAATCGAAATGGTTATCACATTGATTTCGAAACGTGTACCCCTTCATTATCTGGGAGTGTTAGTTCTGCGGGTAATATTTTGTTTGGAAATGGAACTTTTACCATCCCTGGATCCGTTACTACATCCTACTCCATTTCTTTACTTGATTTCGAAACGAGTAACATCACCATCACTGGAAGTATTGCTGCCGGAGATGAGGTTTCCTTTGGTTCAGGGACACATACTGTAGGTGCAAATGCAACGTGTACGGGAACTATATCAACAGTTGATTTTGACGCAGCCAATGTCTCCATCACCGGCAATTTATCTGTAGCTGATGTCCTTACATTTGGAACAGGACGGATAATTATTGAAGGAAATGTAACAAGTACATCCACGTCCGATCCACTTTTATTTGAAGGATCTACTACAACTATCGAAGGGACCCTAACGGCGGCAAACGATGTGAATTTAGGCTCTGGTACAGATTCCATAATTGGCGTTCTTACTGCTACTGGTATAAGTACCTGGCTTATTTCAGGAACAGCAACACTCTACACAGGATCCAACATTGTTGTAGGGGACGACATTTATTTTGGAAGCCAAGCCCACGACATCAATGGAACCGTTACAGCTCAAGGTGGAAGTGCAAATATCGATTTCGAAACTTCTGGACCCAATATTTCAGGGACTGTTTCTGCAGGAAATAACATCACCTTAGGTTCTGGAACCATTATATTAGGAGCCAACCTTACCGCAGCTGAACTCATCAATTTTGAATCCTCCGCAACCACTATTACCAGTGATGTAAATGCCGGTGGAAATATCCTATTCGGAACAGGAAACCACACCGTGGGTGGAGATGTAAACGGAAGTGGAACGATGGATTTAATTGATTTTGAAGCTACTGGAACGGTAAATATTACTGGAGACATTAACGCCTCGGATGAATTATCATTTGGTGAAGGAACCGTTACTGTAGGCGCTAGCGTTATTGCTACAGGTACTTCTGCCAATATTGATTTTGAAGGGGCTGGAACAGTTACCATCACTGGCAACGTTTCTGGAGGTGATAACATCAATTTAGGTGAAGGAACTGTTAATATAGGTGGCAACCTTTTGACGTCTGCAGGTTCCTCTCAATTGTACTTTCAAGGATCCACCACCACCGTTACCGGAAATGTAACTGGAAATGGAGATATTGAATTTGGGACCAGTACAACCGCCATAGGAGGAGATCTAAACTACACCTCTGCAAGTTCTGCTTATTGGCTATATTTTAATTCCTCTGATGTTGAAGTTTCAGGAGACGTAAACTTAACAGGAAATGGAGATGCCTATTTCCATACCTCCACATTGGATATTGCCGGAGATTTAAATATCTCTAACAATGTGGACGATATATACTGGAACGACGGTACAATTACCTTGGAAGGTGATTTGGACAACGACAAAACCTACGCTACATTTACCTTCTATTTCGATACCAACCCCACAATCACCATGGATGGCTCTAGCGCCGCAGCTATCGAATCTGTTTCTGCCGATGCCAACATCTTCCCTACCCTACTAATCAACAAAGGGGCTAGTGAAGTGGTTAGCCTTGGAACAGACATCAAACTTGGAAAAGGATTGGTAATTAATGCGGGTGAATTAAACTCTGCAACCAATACCTTAACCTTGCAAACTACTGGTGGCACAATGAATGCCGGGAAGTTGGTAGCAGCTAGCTCCGGAAATATTGTTTTTACTTCAGTAGCATTTAACAACACCGGTGGAAGTTTTGAAATCAATAGTGGTGGTCAGGCTAATCTCTCTGGAACTTTTACCAACGGTAGTACAACAACCGTTATTGGCGATTTAAACACCACAAGTACAACAAGTAACACAAGTTCTGGAACAATTACAGTAAACGCAGGAACGTGGACTGCCGATGACAACGTGAGCAATACTGGGACCACTACTGTTGCCAATTCAGGTGAAGGGATTTTTAATGCCATTCTCACCAATGAATCTACAGGTACCATTATTGTTAATAACTCCGACATTACAACCAACGGAGTTTTCACCAACAATGCTGCAGCTACAACAACCCTAACCAGTGCCGGTGTTTTTTCTGCATTAGGCAACGTAACCAATAACGGAACCATTGAAGTAGAACACCAAGCCAGCTTTATCCAAGGTCCGTCATCTGCACTTTCCGGTTCGGGAGGAACGTTTGACGTTTCCATTACCTCCCCAACCCAATGGACTGATTTCTATTCTTACTTCTCTTCACCAACCACCAATGGAACCATTGGTAGTGGAGCCAATGTAGTCGGTGATATGCACTACTTTTTTAGAAAAGGAGGAGAAGGCGATCCAGACTGGACAGCTATTAGTGCTGGACAAACCATGAATTCCGGAGAAGGATATGCCGTTTTGGACGGAGATCACATTAGTTTTTCTGGAGAAGCCAACAATGGCGATATTGATTTCCCAATTGAACAAAATTTAGGTGAATCTGCTGAGCACATTTGGAATTTGGCCGGAAACCCCTACCCTTCTCCAGTGAACGCTAAGAACCTTATTGATGACAACGCAAACATCGGTGGCGCTATTTATGTGTGGGACCAAGCGGCCAATGATGGAGTTCTGGACCATTCGGGATATGCCGTAATCAACAACGTTGGATCTGTGGGAGCACCCACCTATTACACCGATTCTATTACTGCTGATAATTACTGGATAGCAACTGGACAAGGTTTTATGGTGGAAGCCCTTAACTCTGGTCAGAACCTAACATTTAAAAATACGTACAGGTTAAAAGACGTACCAAGTTTTACCAATACCAACCTCAAAGGAGGTCAAGCAGAAATGCTTCGCTTTAAATTAGAAGCCCAACAAAATGGATTTGGTAGTAATGTACTCCTTGCTTTTGATGAAGAGGCTACGGAAGGATATGACAGAACAATGGATGCAAAAAGCATCGGGGCTTCCAACATCCACTTGGCATTCACCACTGACTTTTCGGATTTATCCATCCAAGGACTTCCTTTCCCGGAGGCCAATTCCCGCATACCGGCACAATTAAATTGCACTCCCGGAATGCCCGTAATACTTTCGTTAAGAGCCATGCAGGCCGAGTCTCCTTACCCATTTTACTACATGAGTTTGCCAGACAGTACTGTCATCCCCTTGGACCAAGAAATTAGTATTGTTCCAACATCGGCAGTACACCACTTCGAACTTATTTTCGAGAACCCCGATTGGGTAGAAGTGGGAATAATGAACACCCAAAAACAAGCTGACGTAGTCTGGATTAAAAACAACCAAAACTGGTCTTACATATTGGAAGAAAATGCCAATGTTGAGCAATTGTTAGTGTACAACTTGGCTGGTCAACAAATGTTAGAAATACACCATCCGCCCAGCGGAACCAACACGCTCCCCATCACTGTTAAGGGGCTGTATATTGCTCATGTCCGATATAAAGACGGAAGTGTGAGCACCAAAAAATTACATTAAAAAAAGGCCCCGATAAATCGGGGCCTTTTTTTTGTTTCCCACCTCCCCTTCTTTTCATAGCTTAGCTCAAAAGGAAATTATGGCTCGCATAAAAGTGATTCAACCTCAAGAAGCGGAAGGTAAATTGGCCGACATTTATTCGGACCTAGAATCCAGTAGGGGCAAAATTGCTGAGGTCCATAAAATCCAAAGCCTCCGCCCAGAAAGCATAGTAAAACACATGGATTTGTACCTGGAGATCATGTACACCAAATCCAAATTATCCCGAGCCAAACGGGAACTCATTGCCGTGGTAGTGTCTGTTGCCAATGCATGCACCTATTGCAAAACCCATCATGCCGCTGCATTAAATCATTACTGGAAAAATGATGAGCGCATTGCCCAACTACTAATCAGTTTTGAAAACGTTGGCTTAAGCGATGAAGAGCTAGCCTTGTGCCGGTTCGCGCAGCACCTCACTCTAAACCCGGGCCATCATGAAAATACAGACCACACCGCCGCGTTAAAAAAAGTGGGACTGCCCGATGAAGCCATTTTAGATACCACTTTGGTGGTGGCTTATTTTAACTTTGTAAACCGAATTGTCCTTTCCCTTGGTGTTCAACTCGAAAATCACGCAGGAACAGGGTTCGATTACTAATACTGATTATGGAATACACCTTAATGGGTTCCTCTGGAATCCGCATTTCAAAAATATGCCTCGGAACCATGACTTTTGGTACCGATTGGCCTTTTGGGTCCGACAAAAAAGAAAGCCGGGAAGTGTACCACCGCTATTTGGAAAAAGGCGGTAACTTTTTAGATACGGCCAACCTTTATACAGAAACCACTTCCGAAAAATACTTGGGGGAGTTCATCCAAGAATCCGGTAACAGAGATGAGTTGGTGATATCGTCCAAGTACAGTTTGAGAACTGATATTGGCAAAATCAACAACAGTGGAAATCACCGAAAAAATCTGGTGCAAACGGTTGAAGGCAGTCTAAAACGCCTAAAAATTGATTATCTCGACCTGCTTTTTCTCCATTCTTGGGATTTCACAGTAGATGTGGAAGATGTAATGCGCTCCCTCGATATCTTAGTGCAACAAGGTAAAGTATTGCACATCGGTTTTTCAGACACACCAGCTTGGGTTATCTCCAGGGCCCAAACCATTGCAAAACTGCGCGGGTGGGAACCTATTTGCGCTCTGCAAATGGAATATTCCTTAGCAGAACGGAGCTGCGATAGGGAGATCTTACCTATGTCGGATTATTACAACATGTCTTTCCACGCTTGGTCCCCCCTTGCCAATGGAATCCTGACTGGAAAATACACCAAGGAAAACTTACCCGCTAAAGTTCGGATGACAGAAAACTCCAAACGCTACAATCAGCGCAACTTAGCCTTGGGTGAATTGGTTTGGGACATTGCCAAAAAAAACAACACCAACGGGGCGGCTGTAGCTCTACATTGGCTTTTTACCAGAACACCCTACATGGTTCCGGTAATTGGTGCCCGAAATGCCCATCAAATTGATGAGCAGCTTGAAAGTTTAAGCCTAAATTTGCCACCAGAAGACATTCTCGCTCTGGACCAAGCATCCAACATCGAATTGGGCTTTCCATTCGACTTCTTGGATCAAGAGCACATGAAACAAAACTTGTATGGGTCCCGTTACAAGCAATACGATTGGCTAAAGAAATAACTACATGAGAGTTTTTGACATTCCTTCTTTTTTTAAATCTCCTTTAATTCAAAAAATAAAGGATCATCAAAAGGCTGTTGATCCTAAAAAGAAGGATTTCCAGCCAACCATTGTGGACCTCGGCTCATACCGACTTGTCCTCGCACGCCATTTCGGATTTTGTTTTGGTGTGGAAAACGCCATTGAAATTGCGTACAAAGCCTTGGCCGAAAATCCGGGCAAGCGCATTTTCCTTTTGTCACAAATGATCCACAATCAAGATGTCAACTCCGATTTAATCGACAACGGAATCCGGTTTCTGATGGACACCCTTGGAAATCGGCTGTTCGATTGGAACGAATTGAAGGCCGACGATGTGGTGTTGGTTCCTGCCTTTGGAACTACTTTGGATATTGAGCAAGAACTGGAAGAAAAGGGCTTAACCCTTTCCACATATAATACCACTTGTCCTTTTGTAGAAAGGGTTTGGAAAAAAAGCGAAAAACTGGGGGGAGATGATTTCTCCATTCTAATACACGGAAAACCAAATCACGAAGAAACCCGCGCTACTTTCTCACACAGCGCAAAAGAAGGCCCCGTTTTGGTTATCAAAAATTTGGACGAAGCCAAAAAGGTGGGGAACTACATGCTGGGGAAATCCGAATGGGATTCTCAGTTATTCCAAGACCGCTGCTCTACCGGCTTCGACCCCAAACGCGATTTAGCGAAGATTGGTGTGGTAAACCAAACCACGATGTTGGCCGAAGATACCACCGAAATTGTGGATTATTTCCGAGATATTTTGGTCCAACTACATGGGGATAATTACAAGCAATTTTTTGCAGAAACCAGAGATACTTTGTGCTATGCCACCAACGACAACCAAGGTGCAACAAAGGCTTTACTGGAACAAAAGGCAGATTATGCCTTTGTAGTAGGAGGTTACAACAGCTCTAACACCAGCCATTTAGTAGAACTTTTGGAGGACAAATTTCCTACCTATTTTGTGAAAAACAAGGATGAAATCCAAGCCGATGGGAGCATCCACCATTTTGATTTCAGAAGCAAAGAAATGAAAACTGGAAAACCTTATCTGGAAGGCAAACCAACGATAATTGTAACCAGTGGTGCCAGTTGTCCCGATAGTAGTTTGGAAGGAGTGGTGCAAAAAATCCACCAACTGATCTCTAAAAGTTCAGAACCAGTTTTGGATTTCGAGTGGACTTAAAAAGTCCGGATTAGAGGTTTGGAGAAATAGTACCGTACGGCGTCAATTCCACCACTTTTGGGAACAAAACTCCAGGCCGTTTTACGGTCATAATTTCCTCGAATCACATGGACAGATTGGGCTGGAGTAAATCCCTGAATCAAAACATATAAACAGTTTCCGTGTTCATTTTTGGATTTATCGGCGACCATAATGGTATGCCCTGGACTCCCTGGAGATATTATCACATCTCCAATTTCCAACTCCACACCTCTGTCTCGTGCGGTCATTTCTTGGGTTAGTGAAATTGTCCCAGCATACATAAAAATGTAGTTGAGGTAGTTTCTAAAGGCCGCATAACTTTCATCTGGAGCTTCTGTCTTCACGAAGTTCACTTGGTTTCCCCTTACTTTTGGCCTATACCCTGCTGCATGATTATTCCAGGCAAATACATCTCCACTGGTAAACGCAAAAGCAATTTCATCCTTCCGGTTTTCTTTCCACAAGAATTCGGCTCTTAAGCGAATTAGGGCATCGGCACATTGCTGCAAATCTTTGGTGCCAACATCTATTTTCAGCACCGCTGCATGGCTTTGCTGCTCAGAAATTTCCTGCCCTTTATAATCTAGGACGGGACTTCCAACTGCTTCTAATTCGAAATTCTGAAGGTATTTCTCCCAAATGGTGCGGGGTGCTGTTCTTTGGAACCCCGGCGGGGGATTAAAGCGGGATTTTAGGGTACTACCGGACTGATTATCTAACGTCGTTTGCGCATTACAACCCAAATGGAGGAGTGTACACAAGACGTATAAAAAAGCCGTTTTCTTCAACGTTATTCTGATTTCATTTTCCGATCCAAAGCATCCAAGGCAATAATTAATTGCTCTTTCATATCCAAGGTGGAATTATCAATTACCAATGAGCCACTTGCCTTTTTTAAAGGAGAAACTTCCCGGTTTAAATCGTCGTAATCGCGTTTCTCCAAATTCTCCATCACCTCTTCCAAAGTGGTATCAAAATCTCCTTTTCCGCGCAATTCTGCCAAGCGCCGTTGGGACCGAATTTCCTTATTGGCCGTCATAAATATTTTCAGGTCAGCTTTCGGCATTACCACCGTTCCAATGTCCCGGCCATCCATGACAACATTCCCTTTGTCTACCCAATTTTTCTGGAGATCCACACAATAGGTTCTCACCGAAAAATTCTGACTCACCAGGCTTACAACATTGGATACAAGCATGGTTCTAATTTCCTTTTCCACATCTATTCCGTTCAGGAAAGCATGCTGATTGCCATTAATCCACTGAAACGAAATAAGAATATCGAGAAGCGCATGTTCCAATGCTTCCATATCAATCCAGGCATCTCGTTTAACCAAATTCTCTTGAATTCCATACAAGGCAATGCACCTGTACATGGCCCCAGAATCGATGTAAACAAGTTTCTTTGTAAGGGCAATTTGGCGAGCAAGTGTACTTTTCCCGCAACTCGAAAATCCGTCAATGGCAATATTCATTCCCTTAATTTACAATTTGTTTTTTTTGTCCTGGCAAAGCAATGAAAAGAGAAATGGAATTAATGGTGTTACTTAAATGAACCTTATTCCTAGCGTATTCAATTTCAATGGATTTGAGTCCCAATTTTGCACCCCAAGAAACACCTACTGTTCCGGGTTTAGATTGGTACACTAATTCTTGCCTTTTCCGGTAGTGATACCCCAAGAAAAAAGCAAGTTTATCGGAGAAAGCAATTTCGGATCCCAATACTAGGTGAGCCAATCCTTTTTCGAAGTTGGTGGGTTCTTCAACTGGAATTATCTGCCCAGTAATTGGGTCCTGCCTTGGTGCAGCGTCTTCATCTCTGTAGATAACGTCCCACTGCCGCAAATTGGTCCAAGTGGCCAAAAAGGTAAACGGAGAGCCAATTAATTTTTTACTAGCATATAAACGCCAATCGGGTTTCGATTTTAAATCGGCTCCGGTAGAATTGGCAAATACAAATCCATGGTTGCGGAGGTCTGCAGTAAATATCATCCCCTTTTCTGGATCCCGATACGTACCATTAATACTCGCACCCAAATGGCTAGCACCAGACTGTACCAAATTCATTTTGGAATAGGCTACGGAAGCACCAAATGAAACATTTTTGTCCATAAACCAATTGGCAAAAACGTTCATGGTCATGTCACTCAGGGTAAATTCACCCAAGGTTTGACCAAACTGATTGGTTTCTACAAAATCCCCGTAATCGAAATATTTCAGTCCAATTCCGGCATTGATATCGTGACCAAAAAGGGTAACCGGTTGTGCGTAGAGTGCTTCATACACCCCTAAGCCTTTAAAAATGGAAGCGTGCGATAACATTACCTCTGGACCATTGAGTTGCATAATGGAAGCAACTTCAGCTCCACCCACAACGCCCTGATTATTGAGGGCTCCAATTTGTCCAGCAAGCGCCTGAAGCCGTGCCGAAACAACAAAATTATCCTTAGAGAATCCTCCTCTACCGTTGTCCTGACCAAAGCCTTTTGTGGTTAAAAACCCAATCAGAATAATGAAAATGACTTTTTGCATGAGTGTTAAACGTGTTCCTTCCAAAGGTAGTATACGAATGCTAAATTCCTAATTCAGGTTTCGTGCGTTGTTTACCTTAATCTTAAGTAAAGCGTGGTCTAACACCTGTTTCATATCCTTTACAAAAAGGAACTCCATGCCCTTTATATACTTCTGATCGATATCCAAAATATCCTTTTCGTTGGCATCGGAAAGGATAATGGTATTAATGTTGGCGCGTTTAGCGGCTAATATTTTCTCCTTAATTCCTCCAACAGGAAGGACCTTACCTCTTAAGGTAATTTCCCCTGTCATAGCAAGCTTACTCCGCACTTTACGCTGGGTAAATGCACTCGCCAAAGAGGTAAGCATGGTAATACCTGCACTCGGTCCATCCTTCGGTGTAGCTCCTTCTGGCACGTGAATGTGGACGTTGTACCTTTCGAAAATATCGACCTTTAAACCAATGTATTCACAATTCGCTTTGAGGTATTCAAAAGCCAACATGGACGACTCCTTCATAACATCCCCCAAGTTTCCGGTTAAGGTAAATTTCCCTTTCCCAGGAGTTAAGGAGGTTTCCACGTATAGAATTACGCCCCCAACGGAGGTCCACGCTAATCCGGTTACAACTCCAGCAAACTCATTTCCTTGGTACTTATCTTTTTCGTGGGCTGGACCCAAAATTTTAGGTAAAGTTTCTTTGGAAATAGTTACATCGAATTCTTCTTCCATGGCTATTTCCTTGGCTCGGTTCCGAACCAGTTTCGACAAGCGCTGATTTAACTTCCGCACTCCAGACTCGGAGGTATAACTTTCAACCACGGTTTCTAAAACAGCTTTTGGCCATTTAATGAATTCCGCTTTTACACCTGTTTCCTCACACAATTTGGGCAATAAATGGCGTTTGGCTATTTCCACCTTTTCTTCTAAGGTGTACCCATTCACTTCAATTATTTCCATTCTGTCCAACAAAGCTGGTTGAATGGTAGACAAGTTGTTGGCTGTCGCGATAAACATCACCTTGCTTAAATCATATTCTTCTTCCACGTAGTTATCGCCAAAGGTGGAGTTCTGTTCTGGATCCAACACTTCCAACATTGCACTCGATGGATCTCCATGTCCATCGCGCGCCATTTTGTCGATTTCGTCCAAAACAAAAACAGGGTTAGATACGCCTGCTTTTTTTAAGTTTTGAAGAATACGACCTGGCATTGCTCCAATATACGTTTTCCGGTGTCCTCTAATCTCAGCCTCATCCCGCACTCCTCCTAAGGACATACGTACATATTTTCTACCCAAAGACTTAGCAATAGATTTCCCCAAAGATGTTTTACCAACACCGGGAGGTCCATATAAACAAAGGATAGGTGCTTTTAAGTCTTTTTTCAGTTTTAAAACCGCCAAGTGCTCCAAAATACGATCCTTCACTTGCTCCAACCCATAATGGTCGTTGTCTAGAACTCTTTTCGCCTTTTTTAGGTCCAACTTATCCTGGGTCATTTCATCCCAAGGCAAATCCAACAAGGTTTCGAGGTAATTATACTGGACGGTATATTCGGCACCAGAAGGATTCATTCTTCCCAAACGCTCTACTTCCTTTGCAAAGGTTTTAGCTACGCGTTTCGGCCATTTCTTTTTCTCAGCCTTGGTTTTTAATTCGTTGGAATCTTGCTCTACTGGGTTATCCCCCAACTCGTCCTGAATAGTTCTGATCTGTTGATTCAGGAAATAATCGCGTTGTTGCTTGTCCAGGTCTTCTTTTACCTTGCTTTGAATGTCGTTTTTGATCCGCACAAACTGCATTTCTTTCAGCAGGCTCCCTACCAAACGTTCCCCACGTTCGTAGTAATCGCTGATTTCGAGCAAGTCTTGTTTTTCCTTGATCTCCACGTTAAGATTGGAAGAAACAAAGTTGATTAAGAAACTAGGGCTATCAATATTTTTGAGGGCAATTGCAGCTTCTGCAGGCAGTTGTCCATTTTCATTAATAATGGTTGTTGCGTTTTCGCGAATGGTGGAAACCAACGCTTTAAACCGTTCCTCTAGTTTGTTAACTGGGAGCTCAGGGAAATCCGAAACCCGAGCCATCATGTACGGCTCTTCCTGAGAAAACTCCTCAATTTTTATCCGCTTTCTCCCTTGAAGAATAACGGTACTAGAGCCGTCAGGCATTTTTAACACCCGGATAATGTGGGCCAAAGTACCAACAGTATGCAGGTCTGTAAATCCAGGTTCATCAATTTCAACGTCTTTCTGACATACAACCCCAAGAAGCTTTTTACCCGTATTGGAATCTCTGATAAGCTGAATGGATTTTTCCCTCCCTAGGGTAATAGGAATAACAACACCAGGAAACAAAACGGTGTTCCGTAAGGGCAAAATGGCTAAATTCTCTGGAACTTCGTTTTCCTGAAAAGTTGCTTCGTCCTCCTCGGACATCAATGGAATAATATCTCCACTTTCTTCTTCCATTTGTCCTAAAACAAACATCGCGTCCTTTTCGAAATTATCTCTCATAATATATACGTCGATTTGTCAGATAAACTGACAACATTTTATGTCAAATGGGCATTTCCCACTTCTCCACAGCTGGAAAAGGGAAAAAGCAGCAGAAAAAATCTACCTATCACTGGTAAGGACAAGGATTATGCCAAGTAAATTAAAGGGCTTGTCTATTCGAGAATGCCGCTTCAATTTTGGCTCTGTACTCGTCATTGATATCCATACTCCGGCGTTTCATCATTAATTCGGCCATTTCAAAAGCCTTGTTTAACTCAAAAACCACCTCATTGGAACCCCACGAAAAAGATTGGATGTGCTTGGGCGGGAAATTAGCTCCAAACAAATTAGAAAAACAGCCCACTGTTGTGGCCGTGTTTAGCATGGTGTTTATTCCGGTTTTACTGTGATCGCCCATCAATAATCCACAAAATTGCATACCCGTTTTCTCCATGGATTTGGTGGAATAGGAATATACAGAAACCGGGCTATAATTGTTTTTTAGGTTGGATGAGTTGGTATCGGCACCAAGGTTGCACCAGCGGCCTATGCACGAATTCCCCAAAAACCCATCGTGCCCTTTATTACTGAAAGCCTGAAAAACAGCGTTACTTACCTCGCCTCCTATCCTGCATTCTTCCCCAAAATAGGATGGACCATAAATTTTGGCCCCCATTTTTACCTGGGCATTTTTCCCAAAGAAAAGGGGTCCTCTTAAAGTAGAGCCTTCCATTATTTCAACCCCTTCTTCCAAGTAAATAGGACCGTTTGAAGTATTAAAAACACAGGCAAAAGCCTTGAAGTTCCCTTTTGCAAAAACGCCCTTGTTGCCGATTTCAGTATTGGAGTTATGGAGGAGAGCTTTCTCCCAAGCCAACGTTTCAGAATCGAGCTGGAGTGCTTTCCCTGCTTTTAGGAAAAGGTCCCAAGAGTGCTGGAACAAAACCCCATTTTGGACTTGAATTTTAGCCTCTCCTGTTCCCCGTTTTGCAATACACGTTTCCGCAATCCACAAAGAAGTGTCCATTTTTAGTGCGCTAAGTACCTTCCAGTCCTTTGCAGAAATAGACCACAATCCATACATCCCCAAATCCTCCGGCTGTGACTCCATGGAGTTAATGAACTCAACTTCCCCCAATATCCTGGAACATTTATCCCGCAAAGAACTGGTCCCTATCAACAAATCCAAGGGACTTTCGAGGATAGTAAGGGGATATAAATTTTCTCCAAGGGTATCGTGGTAATGTATGCGCATTTTGGATCTTTTGAGTAAAAATAGACTTTCTGGGGGAAAGGAGTATTGAGGAGGGAGGAGGGAGTAGGGAGTTTTGAGTTTTGAGTCGGGAGTAGGGAGTTTTGAGGAGGGAGTTTTGAGGAGGGGGTTTTGAGTTTTGAGTAGGGAGTAGGGAGTTTTGAGCAGGGGGTTTTGAGGAGGGGGTGGGGAGTTCAGAGTTGGGAGTTGGGGGCAATTAGTTTGGGGTGTGGGGTATTTATTTTAATGCTTTTTTGAGTGGAGGAGATCAACAAACTGTTTCAAAACTACAAAAACAGCCTCTTTCCCCCGAACAACTCCCCCCCTAATTACTCAATACTCAACACTCAATACTCAACACTCCATCCTTCTTCACTCGAACAAAAAAAGCCCAGCCGTAAACGACTGAGCTTCAATATTGTTAAACAAAAAGAATTACTTCTTCTTGTCGAATTTTGCGTAACGTGTTTTAAACTTATCGATACGTCCTGCTGTATCAATAAACTGAGATTTACCAGTGTAAAATGGGTGACTCTTGTGGGAGATCTCCAATTTAATTAACGGGTACTCATTTCCATCTTCCCACTGAACTGTTTCTTTCGCGGGTGATCCTGACTTACTCAAAAAAGAGTAATCACAACTCATGTCTTTAAATACTACAAGACGGTAACTATCTGGGTGGATTTCCTTTTTCATGGGATTTTTCCTTTATTATCTATGTTCCTATTAACAGTCGGCGAAATTAAGCGTTTTTTTTCTTTAATCAAATAATAATTCAAAAATTTGTCGTTTGGAACCACAAGCAATTGATACATTTGAAAATGCGCATTTCCTTCCTTCTCTATTTCATCGCAATATCGGCATTTATCCAATGTAAACGGGATAATACAATAGAAACTGACTCAAGTCAGCAACCTATTTTAACCAAGGACTCCATTGTCTTTGACACGGTGTTTACTACCATCGGAACTACCACTGAGTTTTTTAAGGTGAAAAACCCCTCCAATAAAACGCTAGAAATCGACCGGATTTTCATAGAAACAGGCGCCAATTCTAATTACCGCATGAATGTAGATGGTGAGCCCGGATTTGACTTTTCCAAAGTGCAGATTTTGCCTAAGGATAGCATTTTTATTTTTGTAGAAGCGACCATTAACCCCAATGGAGGAAATACACCACTAATAGTAGAGGACAAAATCATTTTTGAAACCTTGGGCAAAACCAAACATGTTACACTTTTTGCTTGGGGTCAGGATGCTATTTACCACCGTGCCGACACCTACCTTGAAGGCCTCCCTCCTTTTGTGGTTTTGCCCGAAAACGAGGTCTGGACCCAGGAAAAACCCCACGTTATTTTTGGGTACGCTGTTGTTGACTCTGCCCGCACTTTGCGTATTGAGGCCGGTACCCAAGTGCATTTCCACAATGCTAGCGGCTTATGGGTATACCGAGGGGGACAAATTACGGTCAACGGAACCCCCGATAATTTGGTGGTTTTTCAAGGAGATCGCTTAGAGTCGTTTTTTGACGACGCCCCAGGTCAATGGGACCGAATTTGGATTAACGAAGGTCCTGCTGAAAATATAATTAGGGGAGCTATAATCAAGAACGGGCTTATTGGCTTGCAAGTTGAACCCCTCCCCTTCGATCCTTTGAGCCCCACTAGCAGCAACACCTTAACCTTAGAAAACGTTACGCTACAGAATCACTCCGGAATTGGCTTACTGGCCCGGAATTACCGTATAAATGCCACCAACGTTATTATAGGAGATGCGGGAACCTACGGTTTGGCTATTTCGGGTGGTGGAAACTACAATTTCAACCATGTTACCATAGCCAATTACTACTCGGAGAAACCGCGCATTGAACCCGGGATTCTAATTACCAACGTATACCAGGATGCTGCCGGAGATATTCAGATTAGGCCCATTGAAAATCTGAGCATAAACAACAGTATTATGGATGGTTCTCAGCCAACAGAGTATGAATTTTCCTTGAACGATGAAGTGACCAATACCATTCTGATCCAAAACACCTTGGTTAAATCGGAAGCCAACCTAGATGGCACCATTTTCCAAAGTTGTTTCCCGAACCAAGAACCTGGTTTTCAAGAGTCCAACAACAACAACTTCGATTTGCTCATCAACGCTTTTGCCCGGGACAGGGGTGTTCCAACAGGAGTAAACACCGACATAAAAGGGAGTTTCCGGGATTTTAATCCGGATTTGGGAGCGCATGAGTATGATGGGAATTAATTTCACTTAGATGAAGCCATTTCTATTGTTTGCCTGCTTCAGTTTTTTTAGTCTACCTGGATTTGCTCAGAAGCAGAAATGGCACACCACCACTGATACCCTTGAGTAGTTTCCGGACAAAGGACTGGTGGAATACAAAAGCTACGCGAATTCTACCCTTTATGAACAAGCCCAAGCCTACCTCTTCGCTATTGTAAAGGAAGGTCCAAAATATAGGCTCTTGGGAAAACTTGTTATGACAGAGGTTTCAATGGATAGTATTGTATTTCATGGACCCTGAACTACCTGTTTTGACCCCTACAACACTGCGCGCAAGGAGCTGTTCCTATCTGTGGAAAAGCCGTTTTTGCGTGCACTACCAGAAGATACGCGTTACGAACCCCGGTAATTTAAGCGCTTAAAAGTGCAAAAGATGGGGTACATCTTCTTATCGGAGGACAAGCATTATTACCGTGTTCCTTACCGGTTTATTGGAAAGCAGGTTAAAGTTCAATACACCAAAAACCACTTGGAGATCTACTTTAACTGCGAGCGCATTGCCAGACACCTGCGCAACCAAACTAAAGGAGGATATACAACCATCCAAGGATCACTTAGCAAGTAAGCACCGTGCTTTTACCAGCTGGAATTTTGAATATTTTGAGCAAAGGGCTTTAAAAGTTGGAGAAAACACATGCAAGTAGGTATCACAAATTATCCAACAACAGGCTTTCAAGGAGATTGGGTACAAACGTGCACAAGGAGTATTAATGCTCACCAAAACCTACGGAGATGACCGGGTTGAAAACGCCTGTGATCGAGCCTTGGGCTTCTCAAAGCACATCTACAAACGGGTAGCATCTATCCTGAAACGAGGATTAGATAAAGCACCTGAGCCCTATGTTGAAACGTTCAATCCCGCAACATCAGAACAGTAGAAACAACTATAAATAACAAGCCATGAACACCACAAAAACGGTAGACAAAATGAATGGTATGCGCTTAATTTAGAAATTATTACTGGAAACATTGCAACCGCAGATGCTGCTTTAGATCTTGTTAAAGCCGGCGCTGATAGTGTAAAAGTTGGAATTGAGCCAGGAAGCATATGCACAACTAGAATTGTTGCAGGCGTTGGGGCACCTCAAATTAGCGCAATTTCTGATATTGCTGATGCCCTTAAAGGAACCAATGTGACAGTAATAGCTGATGAAGGTGTTTGTTTCTCTGGAGATGCAGCTAAGGCCTTTGAAGCTAGAGCACACTGCGTTATGCTTGGCTCTATGCTTGCTGGAACCGAAAAGTCACCTGGAGAGGTTGAACTATTTCAAGGAAGATCTCATAAAGCATATAGGGGAATGGGTCAAGCTCATGGCTTGTCAGATCGATACTTTCAAGCAGAACTTGCAGCTGAAAAACTAGTTCCCGAAGGAATAGAAGGACGAGTCCCTTTCAAAGGCTCTATACTGCCTATTACTCATCAGATGGCCGGAGGCATAAGATCATCTTTGAGTTATACTGGTTGTAAAAATCTTGAAGCCATGAGAACCAAGGTTCAATTTGTTCAATTTACTGCAGCTGGCATGACAGAATCTCATGTTCATGCTGTTTCAATTACTAAGGAATCACCGAACTACGACCAATAGAGTGACGTTTTTATTCTTCGTCTAAAGCCTTAGGCTTAGCAAAACTTTTCTTGTAGCCTGGTTTAGCAAGAATCTCTAAATAAAATGATTTCAAGCTCTCTGCTTCTGCCTCACTGATACACTTACTTATATCAGAAAATAAAATAACCTTGGCTTTTTCTTCTGAAGGGCCAAACTTGCAATCAAAATTCCAGCAATCAAAATCATCAGGAAGTGATTTTCTGTTCTCTCTCTTTAAATATTTATTAATGTCACGCCTAGCTGCCTCGATAAGTCTAGCTGGTTTAACTTTGGGATGAATCAATTCAAATGTCTTTTTCATTATTGAATTATTAGAAATGTTTAAAATGAGTGTATTTCAATTAAATAAGCGCAAAGTAATTAAGTTACTTTAACAACACAGTATATACCTTTAACATTTTTTTTAACCATATAATCATGCTTTTTTATATCCAAAACTTCCCAAACATTTTCAGATTCTAAATGCTTAATAGCAATGTCAAAGCCAGATGATTCATAAACATTTTCATTAATTGTGAAACAAATTATACCCTCTGGCTTAACAATTCTCACCAACTCAGAAAACCTTTCTGGACCAACATGTCCATGAGTAAAGACTCCAACACAAAGAGCTGCATCATAACTATTAGAATCGATAGGGAGTGATTTATTTAAATTACCGAGAAAAAGAGAGTTGTACCCCCTGCCTTGAGCAATATCAATCATCTCTTGAGAAATATCAATTCCATCAAAATTTGAAAAACCACGGTTTTGAAGCTCTAGGCCAACTAGCCCCGTACCGCAACCAACATCTATTATCTTAAGCTTACAATCTTTGATATGCTCATGAAAAATTTGGACAGTATTAGGTTGTGATACTGTACCTAATAAATTATCGTTATCCGTATCATAAAGAGGAGCCCAGTCTTTATAGACACCTAAAAGCTCGTCTTCATTTTTACTTTTAGAGAGATCTAAATTATCATAATGCTTCAATCCTTTTTGATTATTAATCATAATGCTTAATATAATTTTCCAAAAAATGTCATTCTTGCAGACTCTGAAAGCTTCACATCAGGCTCAGAATTGTAAGCTAAAACCGACAAAATTCTTGTCAAGTAAACCTTTGTCGGAGTTACACGATTAATAGCGTTTTTACCTCGAAATAAAACGAGTGAACCATTTTCCATTTTTAATTTTTTAGGAGAGCATCTATTATCTAATAATTGCGCAACTTGATTACAATTATTTTCATTATTAGAAGAGTTTCTAAAATCACGAATATACTCAAATCTCCCTCCAGATATGGGCTTTTGTATTAACAATGTAATCGCAAAAGAAGAGTTATCAAAGTGCCAACCTAGCTCCTGCCCTTCTTTAGTTATTTAGCGGCTGTTATTTTAAGTCAACCAAGTTTTGA
>JBLHJD010000023.1:0-22142 GCA_047618705.1 Luteibaculaceae bacterium | reverse complement strand
ATAATATACGCTATCAGAATGGGAATGAGGTCCTTGCCCTTTTCGGTCAAAGAGTATTCCTTCCTAATCTGCTTTTGCTTAATTTTTTCGGAATTAATGATGCCTAATTGCTCCATTTTCTTAAGCCTATCCAATGATGTTTTGGTTGAAATTCCTGCTCCTCCAGCCAAAAACGCATTGTAAAACCGCTTTCCTTTAAATGCTTCCGGAGCAAAAACAGGCTGGGAAAAATGTGCTGCAGCAACCATTGTTTTTGCAGGACCATTGCCATCTATTAATGGAAAGGATCAATGAGTGGAAATGACTCAGTAATTTATTATGCGGGTTACCAGCGCATCACCCGATTCTACCTTAATGGACGGGAATAAAGTGGCAATTACGGCATCGTACAAAAGGGCTCCCCCAACAGGTGATACACATTGCCTAAAAAAATGGAGATCTATACCGTTGAAGATAAGACTATAAGTCACACCCAAATTTCTTTTGATACAGTTGCTTTTAATGCCTTTATGGCTCAAATGCCCCAGGCAAGTATCTAGGAAATTTCATGGTAGCTCTGTACTTTGAAAACAAATACAACACAAGCATATGGCATGCGATGAGTTTTTGGCCGACCGGATTAGGCGGAGTCTGAAGGAAAACCCCCCCCCCGTTTTTCAGAATTAAAAATGATGGGCGGATTGTGTTTTAAGGTGGACTATAAAATGCTGTGTGGAATTCATGCCGATAAAAAGTTTGGAGATAATCTTTTCCTGGGGCGCATTGGAGAAGAGGCTTATGAAGAACAGATTTCGAAACCAGTTTGCCTCTCCCAATGGATTTTACCGGCGCATTAAGAGAAGCAGCTCGATCGCTCGATAATTGGGTTCTCAGCTTGTTGTTCGTGTTTGCCTTAACCGTCGAAATTTCCGGAAATTTATTAGCTCTTTCCTTAGTAGAGGAATATCCAAAGGGATTAATGAAATAATTCGGATGCCAAAGTCACCTTCGAAAACGTACCTCTAATAATGGGGAATGAAGTGGAACTGAACCAATTGTTTCAAAACCTTATTTCCAACGGGATAAAATTTCAGAATAGTTCCCAGGTCCCAGAAGTTGACATCCTGTATTCCTCCATACCCGGTTTCCATAAATTTGTGGTAAAGGACAACGGAATTGGCATTCCCAAAAAACACCAGGATCGAATATTTGCTGTGTTCCAACGTTTACATAACACTACAGATTATCCCGGAACGGGAATTGGTTTAGCCACCTGCAAAAAAATAGTAAATCTCCATAAAGGAGAATTAAAGGTGGTTTCTAAAGAAGGAAAAGGAAGTGAGTTTCATATAGTACTTCCTAAGAAATTTAGGAATGGGTGATGTGATCATTAATATTATTTACTCTGACAACTGCAAGCCCCAACCCAACCCACACCGGAAAAATCAACCTCACCCAAGCACTGAAAGGCAAAGTTACACATGTGGTAATAACGGATCTCACCGGCCGGATAGTCACCTCCCAAAACTGGAATGGAGAGGAGTTAACACTACCAACAAGAACACCCCCGGGTTTATATTCAGTCCGCGGCTTAAAAAATGGGGAATTGGTGTTTATGGAAAGGTTGGTTGTGGAGTAAACCCCTACACAAAAACCTTCCTACCCTCACTACAATTAGAACAAATGGCATTGTTAATCCGGCTTCTCCGAACAGAACGCCGGAAAACTTTGCTCCTTTTGTTACTCCAGGTTTTGGAAAATCCATGCTCATTCCCATTCCCAAAAGCATTGTCCCCATCCTTGTCGAAACAACAGGGCAACACTTTTCCATCCCAAGTAACAACCGCCCCACGTTCCATGCGGCTGCACCCTTTTTCCGGAGCTGGGCGCATGTACCGGTTGTATTTCTGATTCCGAGGCAACCGACTGTAACTCTCCAAATCGGCACCGTATACTTGGGCAGTTTTGGTAACATAAAAGTCAACCCCAGGAAACCCGTCCAAAAAGGTAGGCAACATATCTAACTCATGCTCATTGTGCGAAAACACAATAAACTGAAGGACAATTATTGTTTTTAAAGAGCCATTAAGTCGGGCTTCAGACAAATTCAAAAGGCCATTCAATACCTTGCCAAAATCACCACCTACCCGGTATTTTAAGTAACTCTCCTCCGAAATCCCGTCAACACTTATAATGAGTTTACTCAAGCCACTTTCAGCCAAACGTTCCACTCCCTGGGCATTAAAAAAATGACCATTGGAGGAAGAAATGGTGTACAGTCCAGCGGTATGAGCCGTTTTTATGTAGTCGTAAATCTGGGGGTGAATAAAGGGTTCCCCTTGGAAATAAAAAGTACAAATGCTGGCCTTTTTTCCCCACTCATCAATGAGTTGGTTAAACGTGTTGGAGGAACTATTCCCTTCGGGCCTGGAAAACTGGCCCAAACCACTCGGACACTCAGGGCACGACAGGTTACAAGCGGTAGTGGGCTCAAAGGAAAAATACACTGGAACTCTTGGGGTTAAACGAAACAAAGGATATATAGCATGAATAAGTAGGTTTTTTATTCGATAAAAACTCAAACCCTTTGCTATCCCGATTCCTTCGGTTATTTTTAGCTTCCAATTTCTCACTATGCGAATCTATCTTATTTTTCTTTTTACCCTTCTTTTTCAATGCTCCTTTGCGCAAACGCAGTATAAAGGTAAGGTGATTGACGCAAAAACGAAAGTGGGAATTCCCTTTGCCAATTTGGTAGACGACTCCAATACCTATGGAACTAGCACAGATATGGATGGCCAGTTTAGCATTGTCCTTCCCGGAAACATACAACAACTCTGGGTATCAACCATAGGGTATACCAAAAAGCGTATTACCCTCAGTAAATCGAATATCACGGTAGCTTTGGCTCCATTGGCGTTCGATTTAGACGAAGTTTTAATTCTCCCAGGGGTAAATCCCGCCCACCGGATTATCCGGAATGCCACGGAAAATAAGTGGAAAAACAACCCCAAAAAACAAAGCGACTTTTCTGTAAAATCGTACAGTAAATTAGTGGGTACTGCCTACATTAAAGATAGTGCCGATGTTTTTAAGGAAGGGTGGGAAGACGATGTAGATACCTCCAAAGTACGCGGACTGAAGTTTTTGGAAAAGCAACATATTTTCCTGACTGAAACGGCTTCGCAGTTAGACTACAAACGCCCGAATAATGTTTCGGAAACCATTATTGCTACGCGGATGTCAGGACTGAAAAACCCGATTTTTACGTTGATGTCCTCCCAAATGCAATCTTTTTCTTTTTATGAAAATCAGATTAGTGTACTGGACAATCAATTCCTGAACCCCCTATCCAGCGGAAGTGAAAAAAAGTATTTATTCATCTTAAAGGATTCCATTCCTCAAGGATCCGATACTGTTTTTGTCATCCAATTTCAGCCGCGTAACGGTAAGAATTTTAAAGGCTTAACAGGGGTTATTTCTATTCATTCCAATGGATTCGGAATCCAAAGTGTAATTGCAGAACCATCCGATTCAATACCCGGAATTGAGGTCCAAATACGCCAATTGTACACCCAAACAAATGGCTTTTGGTTCCCAACTCAGCTCAACACACGCTTGGTCATGAAAAATGCCAGCATCAATCAATTCCCTTTGCTGTTGGATGGGAAAACCTATTTTGATGCCATTGAACTGAACCCTGCTTTTGCCGAAAACCAGTTCAAAAACTTGTCTGTAGAAAACATGGAGAAGGGTGCCGGTAAAAAGGGCAGGTCAGAAATGGAGCAATTTAGAACCATGCCTTTAAGTAGGAAAGATTCCCTTACTTACTCCACCATCGATAGTATAGGAAAGGCTGAGAATTTCGATAAACTGGTGGGAATAGGTCTAACGCTAGCTCGCGGATCTGTCCCCTGGGGGAAATTCGATTTACCCATACAACATTGGGTTGATTTTAACGGAGTAGAAGGTTCCCGCTTGGGCTTTGGTGCCGAAACCAACGACAAGTTTTCCAGAAAATTCTCCGTTGGCGCCTACGGAGCCTATGGTTTCCGAGATCGCCGTTTTAAATACGGAACCAGCCTGAAGTTACCCATGCCTAAACACGAGAAATGGAGTTTTGCCCTGGAGTACAAACAGGATGTGTTGGAGCCAGGACTTCCCAATTTTTCCACCATTGCACAAAGCCTTTTTATATCGGACATGCGCCGGCTTTATATTCAATACCTCGAAGTTTTCGACCAGTACAAGGTAAGTACGGAGTGGAAAATGAATAAATCATTTTCTGTAAAGCCCAGTGTAGCTTACTACGATCAGTTTGCATCCTCTATGCCCGAAATCATGGAGTTTCAGGAGCTCCGGTACGACATTGAAATGGATTGGTGGCCAGGGAGAAGCTATAACAAAATTATGAATGTTCTTATTCCTGTGGGGAGTTCGAAACCTCGTGTTACCTCTAAGTGGGGCTACGGGGAAGTATCCGGTTTAAGCAATTGGACCCGGATTGGTTGGAAATATGGTTTCCCTAAACTGGGAGTGTCGAGCCATGAGGTTTTGGGGTTTTTTAGTTTGGAGGATGTGCGTAATGCATTTACCAAAAGTGCGTGGAAAGCATCGGAAGGAAGTGGAGCGGTAACTTTTGCTGGTTTTAACACTTTTGAAGCGAAACCACCGCAACTGCCCAACAACAATTACCAACTTTCGTATTATTTCTCCCATAATTTTAAGGACCTCCTCTTATCTGGGAAAAAATTTAAGCCAGAATTCCGTATTCGCTATGGTTTAGGATTGGCTTGGCAAGATTTGGATGACGGGATAACTGAAACCTATCATGAGTTTGGTTTTGAGGTAAATAAGCTCATTAAAATGAAGACTGGAGCCTTTGGAGTGGGAGTTTATATGGGGCAATTGAATCAACTTGGGTTCTCATCGCCGGTATTTAAAATCACTTTTGAACCCCCTTTCTAGAAAAGCTCGCTTATTTTGCGGCATGCCTACATGCCACTCAAATAGTTTCGTTATTTTGCAATGGAACTAATGCGCTCAAAACTCCAATTCCATGTGGAAATATTCTGCGGGACTAATCCTCCGTAACCGTTTATTCATTTTACTTATCCTTGCTGGTGTTACCGCATTTATGCTGTATCAAGGGCAGGACGTAAAAATGAGTTATAAATTTGGAGGCCTGCTTCCAAAAACAGATCAAACATATGTGGATTATGAAAAATTCTTGGACGAATTTTCGGAAGACGGAAATGTGGTGGTCCTGGGAATTGATAATCCCAAAATTGAAACCCTCGATGGTTTTAATGCGTGGTTCGATTTAGGAGAAGATATTAGTGCTATTAGAGTAGAGCTGGTAGATACCGTAAATCAGGCAGGCGAAATAGTGATGGATTCGGCGGTAGATTCCGTTTTTTCCATTGCTCGTGTGTACGATTTGCACAAAAAAGAAGACCCCAAAAGGTTCGAAGTGCAGCGGGTTTTTTCTGAAAAACCCCAGTCTCAACTAGAGCTAGATTCCCTCCTTAAAAAAGTAAAAAGCCTCCCTTTCTACGAGGATTTTTTATACCAAAAAGACGCTTACACCTCCTTAATGTTGGTGGTGGTAAATGCAGGCTTGTTTAACTCCGAGAACAGAGGAGATGCCATCGCTCAAATCGATCAGAAAATTGCTGTTTTTGAAAACGCTACTGGGGTTAAAGTCCACCGCAGTGGATTGCCTTACATCCGATCTGTGGTAACCGCAAAAATCAAGGCCGAACTAAAAATGTTCATTGGCTTGGCTGCTGGAATCACAGCTTTTCTAATGTTGCTATTCTTTAAGAGTCTACGGGTAACCATCTTCTCCATGCTGGTAGTAATAACCGGAGTTATTTGGTCCATTGGGGTAATTGGCCTGTTTGAGTTTAAGCTAACCATGCTTATGGGTTTAATCCCCCCACTTATGATCGTAATTGGGATTCCGAATTGTGTATTCCTGCTCAATAAATACCATCAGGAATTTCGCTTACATGGAAATAAAGTAAAGGCATTGGCCCGGGTAATTACCAAAATAGGGAATGCCACCCTGATGACCAACGCTACCACAGCAATGGGGTTTGCTACCTTTATTTTCACTAGTAGTGACATCCTCAAAGAATTCGGGATTGTTGCTTCCTTGAGTATTTTGGCTGTTTTCTTATTGTCCATTTGTTTAATCCCTATCCTGTTCTCTTTTTTACCAGACCCCAAGGAACGTCACACAAAACACCTGGACCGGAAATGGTTGGCGAAGGTGGGAGACTTTTTGGTATTCCTAGTTCGGAAAAAGCGTAAGGCCGTGTACTTTTCGGTTTTGGTGATTTTGGTTTTCGGTTTCTTCGGGATTTCTAAAATTGAAACCACAGGAAATTTGGTGGATGATTTGCCTGCCAGTGATCCCATTATTCAGGATTTACGCTTTTTTGAGTCTAAGTTGGATGGGGTACTCCCTCTAGAAATAATTATTGATACCCACCGAAAAAACGCAGCCACTAAAACCTCGGTTTTAAAGAAAGTAGAGAAGCTCCAGGAAATGCTCAATGCACAACCCGAAATCGGGAGGCCTTTGTCTATTGTGGATGCCATCAAGTTTGCAAAACAAAGCTTTTACAATGGGCTATTATCTAAATATAGCCTGTGGACTGGGAATGAAAAACGGTTTATAGGTCCTTACCTCAATGGCGGTGGAAATGCCAGCATGGGGAGTTCATTTATGGACGACGACAGACAAAAACTGCGGGTAACTACCCAAATGGCTGATGTGGGTACCAAAGAAATGGACGCCTTGTTTAGTCGGATTCGCCCAGAAATTGACAAAATTTTTGACCCCGAAGAATTTGATGTTCTATTAACGGGAACCTCCGTAGTTTTCCTAGAAGGAACCAACTATTTGGTAAAAAACTTGTTCACGAGTTTGGCCATTGCCATGGTAGTTATTGCCCTGTTAATGGCAGCTTTGTTCAACTCCTTCAGGATGGTACTGATATCCTTTATCCCCAACTTACTGCCCTTAATTACCACGGCAAGTATTATGGGCTTTTTCGGAATTCCCATTAAGCCATCTACCATTTTAGTGTTCAGTATTGCCTTCGGAATTTCGGTCGATGATACCATTCACTTTTTGGCCAAGTATAGGCAAGAATTAAAACGAACCAATTGGAAAATAACGGAATCGGCCATTGGTGCAGTCCGGGAAACAGGGGTGAGTATGGTGTATACTTCCGTTGTTTTGTTTTTTGGATTTGGAATTTTTGCTGCCAGTGATTTTGGAGGAACAGCCGCTTTGGGTATTCTAATATCGGTTACTCTTTTGGTGGCCATGTTTACCAATTTGGTTCTTTTGCCATCGACCTTACTCTCCCTCGATAAACACATAACAACACAAGCTTTTGAGGAGCCTTTGCTGGAAATAATGGACGAGGAAGAAGACATTGATTTAGACGAGCTCATTATTCGGGCTGTGGACAATGAAAAAATTGACACGCTATGAAAGGAATAATCCTTGCAGGAGGTTCAGGAACTCGCCTCCATCCCCTCACGTTGGCATCGAGTAAACAAATGATGCCTGTGTACGACAAACCCATGATTTATTACCCACTTTCAACACTTATGAGTGCGGGAATAAAAGAGGTGTTAATCATAAGTACGCCAACAGATTTGCCGCGTTTTGAACAGTTGTTGGGAGACGGGAGAAGTCTGGGAATGCGTTTCGAATATGCTGTTCAAGAGGTGCCCAACGGATTAGCACAGGCTTTTGTGATTGGGGAAAAATTTATTGGGAACGGCGGTGTAGCTTTAATTCTAGGAGATAATATTTTTTATAGTTCCAGCTTGGATAGAACCCTAAAGGAAAGTTTTAATCCGAAAGGTGGAGTTGTATTTGCTTACCATGTTTCGGATCCTGAACGCTATGGAGTTGTTGATTTCGACGGAAATGGAGTAGCGCTGAGTATAGAAGAAAAACCGGAAAATCCGAAAAGTAATTATGCGGTTCCGGGCTTGTACTTTTACGATAACAGGGTCGTTGATATTGCAAAAAATATAAAGCCGAGTAAACGCGGTGAGTATGAAATCACAGACGTTAACAAGGTGTATTTAGAATTGGGTGAGTTGCAAGTTTCTATTTTGGATCGCGGAACGGCTTGGTTGGATACAGGTACCTTCAATAGTTTAATGCAAGCGGGTCAGTTTGTTCAAGTAATTGAAGAAAGACAAGGACTTAAAGTTGGTTGTATAGAAGAGATCGCTTACCGGAACGGTTTTATTAACGCAGACCAACTTCAGAAATTAGCCGAACCCTTAAAAAAGAGTGGTTACGGTACTTATTTAGAATCTTTAATTCCTTCCTGATTTTATGGAATTCCTAATTAAAACATCCGAGGCGGTTAAATTGTATCTCGAAGAACTAAGGGCGCAAAGGAAAGAGCCAAAAGGTCTATTTGATCCTATGCACTACATCCTTTCATTAGGAGGTAAAATGATTCGCCCAGCTTTGGTGCAATTGGGTGCCGAGCTTGTCGGAAAATCGGGCCGGGAAGTATTGCCTGTGGCGGTAGGAGTAGAAATCTTCCATAACTTCACCTTGGTGCACGACGATATTATGGATGAGGCAGGAATCCGCCGAGGTAAAGCAACCGTCCATAAAAAGTGGGATTTAAATACCGGAATCCTCTCCGGAGATGTAATGATGGTACAAGCCTTTGAGGAAATCACAAAGGCCCCTAACCGGGTGCATGATGTAATTCAGACTTTTATTAAGTTGGCACGTGAGGTGTGTATAGGGCAGCAACTCGACATGGATTTTGAAAAAGAAGATCATGTAGCTGTTGGGGACTATTTAGAGATGATTCGTTTAAAAACGGCAGTTCTCATTGGGGGTGCATTAAAAATGGGTGTCTTAGCAGCTGGTGGTGCTGACCTCGAGGCAAACAAAGCCTATGAGTTTGGAGAGAAATTAGGATTAGCTTTTCAAATTCAAGACGATTGGTTGGACTTGTTTGGTGAGGGCGATAAAGTAGGTAAGGTGCAAGGAGGTGATATCATCGCCGGGAAAAAAACCATCCTTATCCATGAAGCCAAAAGAAAAGGAGTAGAACCGCATGTTTTGGAAGACCTTCTGGACACGACTAAGGATGGTATTAGTAGAGTAGAACAGGCCATTGATGTTTTTGAAGCTAATGGTGTAAAAGCCAGTGTCCGAGAAATCGTAGAAGCCAAAACACATGAAGCCTTCGCTGCTTTGGAGCACCCGGGGTTTAAGTTAGACGCAGCACAACAATTAAGAGAATTAGGGCTGTGGCTCATGGATAGAGAAGCCTAAGCGTTTTCTTTGGTGTTTTCGAAGCTGAAATTCAATTTTGCTACGGGCAGAATGGTAAATTGTGTAAACTAATGTAAAATCAAAGTGCAGCCTGGGTTTTTCAGGAAACGGACTCTTACCTTAGCACCATGGCAAGCCGCATTTATTTTGTATTTATTCTTTCCTTTTTAAGCGTTTCTCAGGTAACGGGAGTAATGGTGAAGGATTCGACCATTATTGAGAAGCAGTTAAAAATTGCCATTCGGCATATTGGGCATCAAATTCTTCTTTTAAATCAGGATTCCAGCTCAGTAGTTTTACCTATAAATAAAACCGGAGATGTGTATACTTTAAGTGTATCTGCGGATATTGGATTTGCCCCGGACACACTAGTAAATATTATACAGGAACGTTTTGCGGCCATGTCTTTTGTCTCCTCCTACATCGTGGAAGTCCTGCGTTGCGATTCAAGGGAACAGGTGTACAGTTTTGCGGTGGATAAAAGAAATCGGCAGGATGCGTCCTGTTCTGGTCGAATTCAAGTTCCCAGTTGTTTTCAGTTTGTATTCCATTTTAACGCCCTTTCAGATCAAATAATTCCTTTCAGAGCAGGATCGGATTCCAAGATGAAAAAAGATGGATTTTCTAATTTCGATTTTCTAGCCTATGGAGGTGGAGCATTTTTTATTTTTGCCGGACTCTTGTTTTGGCAACAAAAAAGGAAGGTTGGATTAAATACCATTCCTGGTGAATTTCACCAAATCGGAACCATGCAGTTTGATGCCGTTAATATGCTTTTAATGCACGGGGATGAAAAAGTAGACCTTTCAGGTCTGGAAACCCGCTTATTAAAATTCCTTTGGATCAATAAAAATAGACCAGTGGAAAAAGAGGAATTGCTCAAGGAAGTATGGGGGAATGATGGGGATTACGTAGGGCGCACTCTAGATGTAAACATTTCCAAACTCCGGAAAAAACTGGAAGCCGATCCTAGCATCCAAATTGCTAATGTTCGCGGGATCGGTTATAAGCTTATTCAGCGGTAATTTTTGGTTAATACATCTTTTACTTCCGTTTTACACTATTTTACTTTAGTTAACCAATGGGCGCTTGGGTCGGTATTAGTTTTGGGTAAAACCAAATCGAACTATTATGCGACCTAAACATTTTATTAGAACCGGATCTACATTATTTGCTGCAGCCGTTGTTTGTTTTTTAGGGTATTGCACATTTTCAAGTCTTGGGGCAAGCCACTCACCTTGCAATCCACATTCCAACAATATTGATGCCCAGTTAAATCTGAATTACTTAGGGGACATTACCCCAAAAGATGACGCCAAATTATTTGCCGCCTTTTGGTATAATGGGGGTAGGGGTAAAGCATTTCCATTGGATAAAATTCTCACCACCAAAACTGCAGTGGACATCAATGATGATTTTCCCTCCAGTTGGTTGGACCGACTGGATGAGGTAGTGCTAACCAACCTCAGCAATCAGGTGTCCGTCAAAGGCGATTCCGAGACATTAAACCATGCCCAGCGTAGAATGCTGAGAAAACTCCAACTTGGGGATAAGCTTTTGATGGAAGTGAAGTATGGTTTATTGAACGATGTTTCCGAAACTTGGGAGGATAGGGAAATTAAAAATGAATTTGTAGTAATGCCAAAAAAATCGGCAAATTTCCCAGGCGGAGGAGAGGCTTTTTCTGCCTTTTTTCAGGATTTGAATAAGAAAAAGGTGAATCAGGTTTTTATCGACTTGGAGTTTAATTTTGATATTTCTGAAACGGGGAAAGTTCTCAATGCCCGATTGGTGAAGGGGATAGCCAATCCCGATTTTGTTAATGAGATTTTGTCCCGAATTAACGCAATGCCTAATTGGGAACCAGCAACTCTCTCAGATGGAAGGGTGGTAGTGCAGCCCATGAGAATTGTTTATGGCGTGGACCAATGTTGATTTAGCATTCCCATTATTGATCCGAAAAATTATTAGATAGCCCTTTCATTGTTTTACTTTTGAGGAAAGTGAAATAATGAAAGGGTTTTTATTTGTGTTGTTTGCGTGTATGATGGCTTGCAGTATGCCAGATCGTGGCCAGGAGGAAATGGGTCTTGAATTGACCACTGAGGACAGCCTTATGGCCAAGGTAATAGAGGCACATGGAGGTCAATTAAATTGGGAAAAGGCACACATCTTTTCTTGGAACTTTTTTGGTGTCCGTAAAAACACGTGGAATAAGCAAAGCGGTGATTTTAAGACTGTTTTTTTGAAGGATAGTTTAAGCATCGCTTATAATCTTCATAACAAAACAGGCCAAGCTTGGATTGGAGGAAAAGAAGTGAATCCCGATTCTTTAGACTTTTATTTGGATATTGCCAATCAGGTATGGTGCAATGATGCATATTGGGTTTTTATGCCCTTTAAGTTAAAAGATAGTGGAGTACAGGTAAAGTACCTTGGACAGGACTCCAGCATTGCTGTTCCAGAGGTAGTGGAAGCCAAGGTATGCGATGTACTTGAGCTGAAATTTGATAGTGTAGGCTATACTCCTCAGAATAAATATAAAGTGTTTGTTGACGTGGCTTCAGGTTTAGTGGCACAATGGGTGTATTTTAAGAATGACAGCACCGAGGTGTTTACCAATGTTTGGGCAAAGTACCAGAATGTTGGACCTTTCCAGTTGAGTACTTTTTATTCTGAATCCCGCCAAATCACGGAATTGAATTACTTGGATAGCCTTCCATCTCAGTTTTTCTGGAAGGCCTCCGAAAACAAGCCAGAACCATGACTAAAAGCAAGGATACACAAGAAGATTCATTGAATCCCAATCAACGTTTTGCCCCAGTATATTCCTTTAGTGACCTCAAAGGACTGGAAAACCTTGTGCGGACTTTTAGCTGGGAAACGGACATCCAGGCCTATAATTTTGAGGAGGCACATTCCCATACCTACCATGAGATTTTGATTTTCATTACGGGTGGTGGTAAGCACATTATGGGCGATCAATCGTTTGAAAACAGGTCCAATTCCTTCCATATTTTACCCAGTGGATTTGTTCATCAAAATCAAAGGTCACCTGAATCGGATGGCTTTACCATCGTTTTCTCTTCCCACTATTTGGATCAACTTCAACTGTTCAACCCCCAGGTTTCGTTCAGCCGTTTAATCAACAATCCACAAATGGTGGAGTTGAGTACGTTGGAATTTGGTGAGCTCTCGCCTTATCTGGTTGATATCCAAAAAAAGGACATCAATAATGCCGAACTTCTAAATTTGGTGGCTCTCCTGTTAATTCGTTTGGTACAAAGACTTCCTGAGGAAAATGAAACCCAAGGTGATCCGCTTTTTTCCTACCAATTACTTCAGTTTGTGAATGCTCATTTTAAGCAGAAGCAGAACACGGCTTTTTATGCCAATGCGTTTAACCTAAGTATTTCTTCTTTTACCAAAAGGGTTAAAAATGCCTTTGGGAAAAGTGTTTTAGACATTCAAAATGAAAAACTACTTTCAAAAAGTAAACAAATGCTTATTCAAGGAATTTGGACAGTCCAAGAAATTGGAGACGCCTTGCATTTTTCGGATGAATCCCATTTTTGCCGTTTTTTTAAGAAAGAAGTTGGTCTAACGCCCAAAGAATTTACCGTAGGCGGAATTGTTCCATAAGTAAACTGAATTCTTCAATCTCTGTGCTAGTATATGTATTCACCTTTGGTTAATCAAATACCAAAACCATGAAATACCTAACTACACTTTTATTGCTGCTTCTAGGAAGCAGTATTTATTCTCAATGGAATGGCCGTATGTGGTCGGGTTATATTACCGATAACCTGGAAGTGGCTTCTGCTGACACCATGTATGGTGGCCGAGATGATGGCCGCATGAATTTCTCGTACGATGGAGGTAGAACATGGGGTCAATTCTTTACCCCTTTTATATACAGCTACATTGAGGATATTGATTTTGTAAGCAACAAAATAGGGTATGCCGTGGGCGGAATGTCATTTGGACCCCACAAAACGATGCTCATACGAACTAAAAATGCTGGTGAAAGCTGGGAGGCAATTTCCATTAATGAACTGCCAGGTAGTTTTATTAAAAAGGTCCAATTTATCTCGGAAGAAGTGGGTTTTATGGCTTCGGACCTTTCCAACTTATTCACCACCAATAATGGAGGCAATTCCATCAACATAATTCCAACCCCTTGGCCTATTGAGCAGATGCATTTTTTTAATGCGCAGGAAGGAATTGTGAGCGTTAAAGAAAGCACTTCCAGCGGATGGCGTCATTCCTTACATCTAACCAATGACGGCGGACTGAATTGGAAAGAGACCTATGTAGATACCGTGTTTAATGGGTCAGGCAATAATGATAGGTACATATCCGATTTGCAGTTTCTGGATAATAAAGTGGGGTTTGTAGTTGGGTATAACGGCCTTTTTATGAAAACCACAGACGGAGGAGAAACCTGGGACCGTCGGTTTATTGCCCCGTATTCACGCCTGAGCAGTGTGTCATTTGTTAATGAAGAATTGGGTTACATCAACAATGTGGGTGGTGTTTGGATAACAAAAGATGGGGGGATGACCTGGGAATCTCAGGCTATGACACCTTTTGCCGTGGTTAAAAACATCCATATGGTAAATGAAAACCGGGGTTACCTTTCCGCAAACGAAGGCCTGTTGTATACCGAAAACGGGGGGGCAAGCATGGGCATGAATTCTGTAGGCAAATCACTAATTAACCTGTATCCCAATCCAAGCAAAGGCGAAATCTTTATGGAGCTGAATGATCAGGTTACCGAAATAAGGGTGTTGTCGACCGCCGGAAAAGAAGTGCTTAGTTTTAATGGCTTTCAAAAGAGCTTGGACCTAGGACATTTGCCAAAGGGCTTATATTTTATCCATGTTGTTAGCAATGCATCCACGGAAGTCCGGCAGGTTGTGTTGGAATAACGCTAAATAGGAACCCAAAAAAAAATCCGTGCTCATAATGAGTCACGGATTTTTTTGTATGGATAAAATCGATTGTACTTGGTTTTAAGCGCTTTCTGGTGCCAACTTTACAACTAGCCCTTCAAGCTCTTCAGTAATCGGAATTTGACAACCTAAACGGCTGTTGTCCTCTACGAAGAATGCCTGATCCAACATGTCTTCTTCGTCATCCGAAGCTTCGTTTAACTCAACATCCGATTGTACGTAACAATGGCAAGATGCACACATGGCCATTCCGCCACAAGTTCCTTCTACCGGAAGTTCGTAACTCTTACAAACTTCCATTAAGTTCATGTTCATGTCCGTCGGAGCTTCCAATTCATGGGCAACGCCCTCGCGGTCAATTACAGTTATATTTACTATACTCATGTTTTCTTAAAATCCAGCCACTCCGTTTACGGTAGTGTATTTTAATACCAAATTCTTATCTGGGTAAATCCGCTTAAAGGCCGATTGTACCATCAAGGTTGCCTCATGGAAACCGCACAAAATTAGCTTTAATTTCCCGGGGTAATTATTGATGTCACCAATGGCATAAATACCATCCACGTTGGTGCTATAATCAAATGTATCTACCTCAATGGAATTCTTTGAAATGTTCAAATTCCAATCGGCAATAGGACCTAATTTTGGAGAAAGTCCAAACAAAGGCACCCAGTGGTCCAACTCCAGCTTAATGTCGCCCCCTTTAACCTTAATATCAATGCTCTCTAAATGATCACCTCCATTAAGACCAACTACCTCAGCATCGGTCACCAACTTAATTGTTCCTTCAGCGGCCATGTCCATTACCTTTTGAACACTGTCCAAGTGTCCGCGGAATGAACCTCTTCTGTGAATAAGAGAAACTTCTTTTGCCACTCCTTTAGCCAAGAATATAGCCCAATCTAAGGCGGAATCTCCACCACCCGAAATGGCTACACGTTTCCCGCGGTAGAATTCAGGATCTTTAATAATGTATTCTATCCCTTTATCCTCGAAGTTGGAAAGATTCTCAATTGGAGGTTTGCGGGGCTCAAAACATCCCAAACCACCAGCTATGGCAATTATAGGTGCTACGTGCTCAGTACCTCTATTTGTGGTAAGTTTAAAACGACCATCCGCTAACTTCTCAATCTTCTCAGCTCTCTCTCCTAAAGTAAAGCCGGGTTTAAACGGCTCTGCTTGCTCTATCAATTTGTCTGTAAGATCTCCGGCTAAAATAGACGGATATGCAGGGATGTCGTAGATTGGCTTTTTCGGATATATCTCCGAACACTGTCCTCCAGGTTGTGGCAAAGCATCAATTAAATGACACTTTAACTTTAATAATCCGGCTTCAAATACGGTAAACAGCCCACATGGTCCAGCTCCGATGATCAGTATATCCGTTTCAATCATGACGATTTGGCAATTTTAATTACAAATATTCAGCGCAAATTTATTAACTTTTTTGCCCTAAACATTTATTATGATAAAAATGAAACTATTTGCAGCCGCTTTTTTATTAAGCGCCCCCCAACTTTTGCAGGCCCAATGCGACGGACAGCGTTTTTTTAGCCCCGTTTTTTCCAATGTAGAAGTTGTTTCAGATAATAAATACGGTGAAAATCTGGATGTTGATGGGAACAACACCGAGCTTTTCTTTGACTTTTATGCCCCGGAAGGGGATCAAATGGAAGAAAGACCGTTGGTTATTCTTGCGCATGGTGGAAGTTTTATTGGTGGAGAAAGAACAGGAGCAGATGTTGTCCCATTGGCAAATGATTTAGCTAAGCATGGTTTTGCCGTAGCGTCTATCTCTTACCGATTAGGTATTGAAGGATTTCCTTTGGGAATAGATAGTGTAACAGCCTCTGAGGCAGTAATACGCGCGGTGCATGATATGCGAGCTGCTGTGAGATTCTTCCGAAAGGATTATCAGGCCGGAAATGGGCTTAAGATTGATCCTAATGCTATTTATGTTGCTGGTGTTTCTGCCGGAGCTTTTATGGCCTTGCACTTGGCATATTTGGATGAGGAGTCTGAAATCCCTGATTACGTGGATCAAAATAAACCTGGATTAACTGGAGGAATAGAAGGCGAAAGCGGAAATCCTGGGTTTTCTTCAGAAGCGAGAGCTGTAGTGAATATTGCTGGTGCACTTCGCGATAAGAACTGGTTAAAAGCGGGAGACGAACCTTTGATCTCCTTTCATGGGACAGATGATCAAACAGTGCCTTATGGAACAGATATGTTAACCTTCCTTGGTTTTGTTGATATTTTTGTGGTAGACGGAAGTAAATCAGTGCACGATCATGCTGTTTCTGTTGGTGTTAACTCCTGTATGGAGACCCAGTATGGACAAGATCATATTCCACATGTCGAAAATGCACAGTATTACGATACAGTACTGGTGATGACCCGAAACTTTATGGCGAGTGATTTCTGTAACGCTACATTTTCATGTGAATATGGTAACGTCAGTGCAGTTGCAGACTTAAGTAGGAATACTGGGGTGTCCTTATTTCCAAACCCAAGTGATGGATACATTCAGTTTTCGTCTCCAATCAATCAGCTAAAGGTGTTCAATAATATAGGGCAACTGGTTTTTGAAAAAACGGAAAGCAGCGCTTTTAGCGAGGTAGATTTACAGAGGCTAGATCCTGGAGTGTTCTACATTGTAATGGAGGATGAAGAACACCTTCCACAACGAATAATACTTCAATAGAAACATAAAAAAACCCCCTTGGCAAAAAGCTAAGGGGGTTTTTTTATGTTTTAATTTTTCTAGTTACATTCCATACGGAGTTGCTTCCTCTGGGTTAGGCATGTTTACCGCAATTACTTCCTCCACTTCTGGAGCAGTTTTACGTATGCTTTCTTCCACCCCAGCGCGCATTGTCATTTGCGACATCGAGCACTTCGAACAGGATCCTTGCAATTCAACTCGTACCGTTTTGCCTTCTATTGTTAGCAACCGGATATCTCCTCCATCTTCTTGTAAAAAAGGCCTAATTTGCTCTAAAGCCGATTCTACACTTGCTGTAATTTCCTGTTCAGTTCTCATATTAACTGCGCGTTATTTTTACTGTTTTAGTGGGCTCCTTTTTTTCATTTCTGATGGCTACCTGTTCCAACATGTTGTCAATAACTCGGTCCATGGCCATGGAAGAAACGGTGTTGTCCTGCAGTACAGCCGGTCTACCAGCGTCACCCGCTTCACGAATGCTTTGTACCAAAGGAATCTCTCCCAACAAAGGTACATTTAATTCCGCTGCCATTTTTTTGGCACCACCTTCACCAAAAATAAAGTATTTGTTATTTGGGAGCTCAGCAGGGCTGAAATAACTCATGTTTTCAATGATTCCCAAAACAGGCACTTTGATGGCCTCCATCTGAAACATACTTACTCCTTTTGCACAATCGGCAAGGGCTACGGCTTGGGGAGTACTTACAACCACAGCACCAGTAATTGGAATGTTCTGAACTAAGGTTAAATGGATGTCACCTGTCCCTGGAGGTAAATCCAAAATCATGTAATCCAAATCTCCCCAATGCACATCCTTGATCATTTGGTTAATTGCCTTAGATGCCATTGGTCCTCTCCAAACTATGGCTTGACTTGCATCAGCAAAAAATCCGATGGAAAGTATGGATACACCATAACTCTCTAAGGGTTTGATTTTCTTTTCACCATCCCTATCTTCAACCACCGGAGACTGCCCTTCCAAATCAAACATGATCGGTGCAGATGGACCATAAATGTCGGCATCAATAAATCCAACCTTAAATCCACGTTTTGCTAAACCAGCTGCAATGTTTACTGCAACGGTAGATTTCCCTACTCCTCCCTTTCCAGAGGCAACAGCAATAATATTTTTAGCTCCATTGAGCGCTTTTCTTAATTCTGGGCTACGGTCAGCTGGTAAGGTGTCAATCTGAATATGTACGTCGATCTCTTTACCGAAAGCACGCTCCAAATTAAAAATACACGCTTCCTCAAAGCGTTTTTTCACATGCATGGCAGGGTTGCTAATGCTAACCTGAAAACCAATTTTGTTCCCTTCTACTGTGATGTCTTTTACAAGGCCTAAAGAAATGATGTCCTTTTTTATATCAGGCTCCATAACTCCCCTTAGGGCTTCAATTACCGCGTCTACGTTCAAAGCTGAAAATTTTGAACAAAGGTAGGGTTTTTGATAGAGAATTGATGGAAATATGCCAATGGCATATTTGTTGCCTCGGTGGGGTAAACAAGTACATTATGATTCCTGAAAATCCACTTTTTTTTGGCGCCTTTTTTACCCTGCTAATTTGTCTGGTGAGCAGCGGTCACTCCACGTACCCAACAAGGATAAACTCAGACTCCAATCCTGATTTGTCAACCACTCATTCCGATTCCATCTATGTTTTATTTGGAGGGGAGAAATTCGATTTTGATTACCATTCATTAGGCCTGGTGGAAACGCAAGTAAAAGAAAGTGCCAGCCTCAATTCCATTGTGCAGAAATTGTATAAAAAGGCAATTAATCGCGGTGCCAATGCCATAGTTAATGTGGACACTGAATTTGTTGAAACGGGATACGCGGATAGGGAGGCCCTATATAATAATGAAATGAAAGTGCTTCGCGTTGCTAAAGACTAGGCTGTTTATGTTGAAATGGATTCTACGTTCCTAGCACAACACCACCCAATTCTAGTGGAATTTGGTACCCCTAAATATGAAGACCAAGGAGGTGGAGGTGCAGCGGCAGCCATTAGCTATAGTCTAACCCTACTTTATTTTCTCCTCTAAAAAGGGAAGCTCTTCCATGGGACCCCAAAAAAGCCCTTTAAAGTCAACTACCTGGTCGTTTTTTATGACAACCCCCTCCGCTTCCAGGCGTTCTTGCATTTCGGTCGGACTCGTAAATTGAGCCTTTCCGCTAAGCATCCCTATCCTATTTACTACCCGGTGTGCAGGGATGTTTTTTCCATGACTCCCATTCATGGCATATCCTACAACCCGACTACTTTTCGGGCTGCTCAGGTATTTTGCAATAGCCCCATAACTAGTCACCCTTCCAATTGGGATTTTGCGTACAACCGCAAAAACCTGCTCAAAAAAATCGCTATTTTTTTCGGTAGTCATGCAGTTTAAATCGGCAGTAGTTTATTCTGAATCCTTGATCTAGCCAGGTTTTTTCATAAAAAGTTTTTATCTCCAAATCCTTTTTTTCAATGGCACTAAGCTTGTCCCAATCGCTTTGGTAGATGTCGTGACTGTGTGTTTCTACCTCTAAACCAAGTTTGTTGCATACATCCATGGTGCTGTTGTATAACAAACGCGAATCTGTTTTTAAATGGATATAGCCGCCCGGTTTTAGCAATTGCAAATACCGCTCTAAAAACGGTTCGCTCGATAACCGTTTTCCCGGTTTTTTGGATTGCGGATCACTAAAGGTTAACCAAATTTCATCCACCTCATTGGGTGCAAAAAAGTTGGGTAAAAAGTCAATCTTAGTTCGTAAAAAGGTAGCGTTTGTTAGGCCTTTTTCTCCTACAAGTTTAGCCCCGCGCCAGATTCGGGCACCCTTAATATCAATTCCGATGAAATTTTTATTGAGCGTTCGCTCTGCTAAGCCAACGGTGTATTCCCCTTTTCCACAACCGAGTTCTAAGACTATTGGGTTGTTGTTTTTGAAGATGGATTTTTTCCAATTCCCTTTCAGGACATGGTCTTCATTAAAAGCCTCTTCAAAAGTGGGCTGAATAACATGACCAAAGTTGGTGTTTTCTTCAAACTGCTGTAGCTTTGATTTCCGACTCACGCTTTAGATTTTGCACAAAAGTAAACATTTGCCCTTGCCCCATCTTTTTGTGGTCCTAAATTGGGGTCGTGGACATGCAACCCGGAGTATTCCTTTGATACAAAACCTTATTAATGAGGGCAAAGAGGTGGTTTTGGGTGCGGATGGTGAAGTAAAAAATATTTTGCAAGACCAGTTTCCTCAACTAAAAATGGAAATTTTACCAAGCCTGAATTTTAAATCCGGTAGTCACGTGGCACGTTCCATTCTATTTCATTTGCCCAATTTCATGGTGTGGTTTATTCGGGATTACATCTGGATGCGGAGAAATAAGTACCGCTTTTCTAAGGTCATAAGCGATGGCCGTTTATCCATGGCCTTCGCAGCCTCCAAAATGGCAATTTTTATTAACCACCAATGGGGAGGAGATTTCAGGACTATATATGGCCTATTTGTTCTAGCCCTGACCCATTTTTGTGCAAAAGCTAAATTCGAGATTTGGTTTCCCGGAAACCCGGAATATTGGCCTTGGACGGTTGGTGATCAACTGAAGATGAAATACACCGGGCCTCTTTCCTCTATTTCGGTGTTTCCAGTACGGAAAAACACCCTCGATTTTTGCATATCATTATCGGGTCCACCGGCAGCTCAAGATCATTTGCTGCAAACACTTTTACCCATCTTGGAACACCGGCAATTGTCATTTTCGGTACTAGGTTATGGCGGTTCTAAATTCCCATTTCCAGGTTTTATTAGCGGTAATAAAAGAGATGAACTGTGGTCTTCCTCTAAGGCTGTGGTGGGCTTTTTTGGCTACAGCACCCTCATGGATATAATGGCCAACAATAAAAAGGCCATTTTGTTAGCAATAAATGGCCAGTGGGAACAGGAGTTCTTGTTGAAGAATATTAGATTTGACGATCAGATTTTTGGCTTGCATCAAAACGAAGTCAATCTGAAGTCAAAATTGGAAGAAATAATCACATTAAGGATATAGGAATTATGGAGAAGAAAGAATACCCTGATTATCACCAGACGTACATGGATAAGGTTCAAGGAAAAAATGCACTTCAAGAGTTGGAGGATTCATTTACCCTTTGGGAAGATTTCATCATGGACTTGGAAGAAGACAAAGGAGATTTTGCCTACGCTAATGGAAAGTGGACAGTAAAGGAAGTACTTCAGCATATTGTGGATACGGAGCGGGTTTTCCAATTTAGAGCACTTTCATTTGCCAGAAACGAAAAGGCAGAATTGAATGGATTTGACCACAATGTTTATGTGCAGGAATCGAGATGTAATTTTAAAACCGTGGAAGACATCGACAACGAGTTTGTAGTTACCAGAAATGCCACTTTAGCTTTGTTTCGGTCATTTGATGAAGATCAATTAAAACGGATGGGTAAATGTTCCGGAAATGAAATGTCGGTCCGAGCCCTTGGGAACCTGATGGGTGGACATATGCGACACCATTTAATAATTCTAAATAGTAAATATTTATAAGCGAAAGGCCCCGATTTATCGGGGCCTTTTTTGTTAAGGAAATGTAAATTCCTTCGGTAATTGTTTAAAATAGACTTAACCCTAAGCTAACATCTTCAATACCTGTTTCTTGAATCTTTGTAGGAAGAAAAAGGATTATGTTGAAAGAGTGTTATTCCGTTTTTGTGGTTGATGATGATCCAGACATCCAAGAATGGGTGGGGTATGGCTTGCGGGAAAAAGGAATTCAATGCACCACTTTTTCAGATGGATTTGAATGCTTAAACTTCTTGAGAGAAAGAAAGGATGCAACTCCAGATTTAATTCTTCTGGATATTATGATGCCCCGCATGGGAGGATTAGAGACATGTGAGAATATCCGAAAGTTGAAATTGCCACACAAACCCCTAATTGCTTTTCTCACAGCTAAAGTTGAAGCGGATTCACAATTGGTAGGTTTTGAAGTTGGTGCAGATGATTATATCATTAAGCCCATTAGGCCCAAGGTGTTAATGCGCCGGGTTGATGCCTTGCTAAAACACAGTAAGTCTAGTGTAAACCCAAGTAAAACCTGGTTTCATAAGGATTTGGAAGTGCGCTTTGAATACCGTTTGGCAA
>JBLHJD010000022.1:0-22172 GCA_047618705.1 Luteibaculaceae bacterium | reverse complement strand
GAGAACAGCAAAGATTTGAGCTTTTTAGGCTTATCCTCTTTTTCATCCTTATTATCCTCGGTGTTTTGCTTGGCAAAAAGTGATTTAAAATCGTCCTTATTAAAACTAACACCGGCATTAAAGCTGGCGTTTTCCATACGACCCAAGGATTGCCCATTTTTAATTCGAAGCTGGTTGATGTCGCGCCCCAAGCTGTCTTTTTGGTACAAACCAAACTGCCCAGTGTACACTAAGTTTATCTTTTTAAACAAGGTTGTTCTGGCGTTAGCTGCCAGTCGCGACCAGTTCAATGAGTCTTTAAATAAGTCGTAACTCGAACTCAAGTTTAGGTTGTCTAGAAGCTTAATTTTTCGCTCTTTTTCACCCCTTGTTTTTATCTCGAAGTTGTTCTGAAGTCCTAGGTTAATGTTTCCACTTTCGGTGGTGCTAGGCCCTCCGTAGATGGCACCCTGGTAAGGGTTGTAATCCCGTCGGATGCCGTTGGAGTCGAGAGTGGAGGGAAGCTCAAAGTTTTTAGGCCTGTAACTGAATCCAACCGAGGGTGTCATGACATGGCGAAAGGCTTGGATTGGTCCTTTTTTGTAGCGGAACATTCCAAACACCTTGGTGTTTACACTCAGGTTCGCAGAGTAATCAGCGAAGCGGTTAAAGCCATAAGCCGTGTCCGATTCTATGACCTGGCTTTCTTCGTTGTACATGTTCCTCAACTGTTTGAAATACCACTTTTCACTTACGCTAATGGCGGGGTTTATATTTAGGTGCCACTTTTTTAAGCTGGTAGAAATATTACTCTGGTGCCGCACCCCATTATTCATTTGTTGTGTCAGATCCGGCATGTTGTTCATGGTAATTGCCTTCTGCTTGGTGGTAAGAGTGTTCTTGAAATTGGAGTTATAGGTTACCCCAATACGCTCGTACCATTTATTTCCTTGTCCTGTTGGGTTGAGAAAACTAAAGGGTAAGTAAAACCGGTTTACCGAAAAGGAAATCTCGGGGAGGGATATTGTTGAAATTTCTGTGGCTGTGTTCTGAGAGTACCGTGCACTGGAGCTTAAATTAAAGGGTTTTCCAGCCCAGGATTTATCATAGTTAATACTCGAGTTAAAGGTAGAAGCTAAATAGTTATCCGAGCTTACGTTTATCGTGTTTCTAAACCGATTTTCGGAACCGATATTTACATTGGCTGAAAAACGACTATTGGGCTTTGCCTTTGGGTCCTGACTGTGTTTCCATTCAATACCAATTCGTTTGCTTTCTGCGTTAGTGTTAATATCGGGATCCCCCGTTTTAATAGTCCTTTGTAATAACCTTAGGTACCCATTAAATCCATACCTCTTTTTGTAATTGGAAGCCACCTTAAAGCCATAACTTCCTCGGGTATAAATATCCCCTGTAATTTGTAAATCGGCATGTTGGCCAAGCGGGGTGTAAAATCCTCCGTTAACTAAAAAGAAACCCAAGTCGGATTCTCCATAGGTGGGAATTAAAACACCGGCGGCTTGTTCATTTTTATTGGGGAAAAACCCGAAAGGAAAAGCCAAAGGGGTTGGGATTTTTCCAATGCGTAAATACCCAGGTCCGGTAATGATTTTGTTGTTCGGGATAACCTTAATTTTATTCACCTTTATGGTGGTTAAGGCATCAGGATCCTCACAAGGACAAAACTCCCCGTCTCTAATAAACATTACGTTATTGGTGTCCTTTTTTACGGTTACACCTTTTATATGTCCTTGGTTGTCGAGGGAGGTGCTAAGGTGTTTAATAAATCCTTTTTTACTCTCAAAGTTGTAGCGGATTTCATGGGCTTCATAGGTTTGGCCATTTTCTTCAAAAACAGGAAGACCATACCAGTTTCCAGCGGTATCTTGTGCACCATAGGCAAACACCGTTTTTTCATTGAAGTTGTAATCAATGATTTCCGCGTCCAACTTAATTTTTTCGTACCGAACCTTAGCATTTCCTTTCAAAATCATCTTCCCCTCACTCAGTTTTAAGGTCTGACTGATGTCCGATTCATAGGTTACTTTTGAATCGAGGAAGGATTTTTTAGGTTTTATACTATCTTGGGCCAAGGAATCAGAAAGAATTGTTGGCACAGGAATTGTATCCGTGATGGCTGTGTCCCCGCCAAGGTTTTCTTGAGCAATAAGGCTTTGCGTGGGAAAAAAAGGAATAAAAAGTATTGCAAGTTTTGCCACCAACTGCATTGGAAGTTTACCTTTGTTCAGGATGGAGGATTTTATACCGGATATGATGAACAGAAAATCGTGTGTAAATTCCAACAGTCTTTTTTATTTGTGGTGCAAAAATGCAAATTCGGATTGAATGAGCAGCATATGAATCTATTGATGAACCGCTTTTTTTGGATTTTATTTTTCAGTGTAGGAGTTAATTGCTCCTTAAGTGCTCAGAATCAGGGGTCTTTGGGCCTTGATTTGGTAGTCATAGATGCTGGTCATGGGGGTAAAGATCCAGGTGCAATTGGGGTAACAGGACTCCGAGAGAAGGATGTTGCCCTATCTGTTGCCCAAAAAGTAGGGGATAAAATCAGGGCAAACTACCCCAAAGTAAAAGTAGTTTACACCCGGAGTGATGATCGATTTATTGAATTATCGGAACGGGCTTCCATAGCCAATCGCTTAAACGCGGACCTGTTTCTTTCTATCCATGCCAACAGTGCAACTTCGGCTCAACCTTTTGGAACGGAAACGTGGGTGCTTGGTTTACACAAGTCGGAAGCAGCATTGGAAGTAGCCAAACGAGAGAATTCGTCCATTTTAATGGAGGACAACTACGAAACTACGTATCAAGATTTTGATCCTTCGGATCCAGAAGCGTACATTAGTCTGGCTTTACGTCAAAATGCGTATTTAAATCAAAGTTTAGAATTTGCTTCCGGGATACAAAATCAATTCACGTCCACCCTTAGTCGGAAGGATAGGGGCGTAAAACAGGCGGGGTTCATTGTTTTGTTTCGGACCACCATGCCAAGTGTGTTAGTGGAACTTGGCTTTCTTTCGAACAAAAAGGAGGAAGCATATTTGCGGAGTGAAAAAGGAAGATCTGCATTGTCAGCGGCTATTTTTGACGCCTTTGTAAATTACAAGAACGAGATTGATCAAGTTAACCTGCAGGTGCAAGCAGACCATGTTTGGTTTGCAGTACAGTTGGTAACATCTCGAAAAGATAAAGAACCATTGCCCGAAAACTTCAGTGGTTTAACTGATATTCGGAAATTTCCAGCTGGGGAGTTATTTAAATACACTTCTGGGGAAGTGAAAGATGTGGAGTCGGCAAAATCGCTGATGAAAAAAGCGCGAATGAAAGGGTATAGGGACGCATTTGTAGTTGCCTTTGATGGCATGGATCAAATAAGTGTTTCCGAAGCCGAAAAAAGATTGAAGAAATTTTGAGAAAAGAAGCAAAAGTAGGTCTGTTGGTACTTGGAGGAATAGCCTTGCTCCTAGTTGGAGTGAATTTTCTGAAAGGAAAGAACATATTCCTAAGTCAGCGTGAGTTTGTTGCCTTTTACGATCACATTGATGGTCTTAATGTATCCAATCCGGTGACCATTAATGGGTTTAAAATTGGAGCGGTTAACAAAGTGGAGTTGGACCCTTCAGGGAATGGGAATATTAAAGTAACCATTGCTATTCGCGAAGAGTCCATTCAAATTCCGAAAAACTCAGAGGCCCGTATTTCCTCATCCGATTTATTTGGATCCAAGGCGGTTGTTATCAACCTTGGAGATGACCAGGAAATAGCTCAGCCAGGAGATACCTTGATGAGTACCATTGGGTTAGGATTGAAGGAAGCGGTAAATCAAAGGCTGGATCCACTGCAGAAAAAAACAGAAGATGTTATTAAACAATTCACCAAAGTATTGGAAGAATTGGAAAAAATAGTAGGTTCATCAGGACCGGTGAATATTGAAGAAGCATTTAACAGCATTACCGTTTCTATCGAGAACTTGAAAAGAACTACACAACGTTTGGATACCTTGGTCAGTAAGCATGGAAACCAAATGGGTGAGGTAATTGAGGATGTTCATGGTTTGTCTGGTGAGTTTGGGAAACGCCAGAAAAAACTGGGAGAAGCCTTGGATAATTTCATTAGTGTTAGTGATGACTTGGCCAGTGCGGATTTAAAAGGAACTATTCTTGAAACCAAAAACACCTTGACGTCTTCCCGATTAATGTTGGATAATATTAACAAGGGTAAGGGTAGTTTAGGGAAAATGATGAAAACGGATAGTTTGCATACCGCAGTAATGCAGAGTGTAAACCAATTGGAGAATCTACTAACCGACATCCGCTTAAACCCGGACAGGTATATGCATTTTTCGGTTTTTGGAAATAAAGAAAAAGCGGTTTCGCTGACCAAAACGGAAGAATCTAAGCTGAAGAAATTATTGCGTGAAAAGAAATAATAATGGGAATATCTAATATTGTTTTTATCCTTTTGTTCGCCCTAGCCAATGTTTTATTCATTCGGCAGGCAAGGAAAATTATCCGGAACATTAAAATGGGGAAATCGGAGAATCGATCCGATAATCCTGGAAAGCGATGGAAAACCATGGCGCGTGTGGCCCTTGGTCAAGGTAAAATGGTAACCCGACCAGTTGCGGGTATTTTGCACATTTTGGTATACGTTGGTTTTGTTATCATCAATATTGAAGTGGTAGAAATTATCATCGATGGTATTTTTGGAACGCACCGTATTCTATCCTTCATGGGTGGTTTTTACAACTTCCTTATAGCTTCCTTTGAGATCCTAGCCATATTGGTTTTAGTGTCTTGTGTGTTGTTCTTTATTCGGAGAAATGTGGTTAAAGTGAAGCGTTTCCATTACAAGGAAATGTTGGCTTGGCCTAAAAACGATGCGAACCTAATTCTGGTTTTCGAGATTTTATTGATGTCAGCCTTCTTGTTGATGGATGGTGCAGATGCTCTTTTGCAAAGTAGAGGAGTTGAAGGATACCACCATGCTGGAATGTTTCCGGTATCATCAGCCCTAACGCATGGGTTTTTAGGCGGCTTGGATAGTGCTAGCCTTATTCTGTTGGAGCGGAGTATGTGGTGGTTTCACATTATAGGGATATTCGGTTTTATGAACTACCTCCCCATTTCAAAACACCTCCACATTATATTGGCTTTTCCCAACACGTATTTTTCCAACTTGGAGCCTAAGGGGCGTTTCACAAACATGGAATCAGTGACCAATGAGGTGAAGTTAATGATGGATCCAAGCGCAGATCCTTTTGCAGCTCCGGCACCAGCGGAAGGTGAAATACCATCCTTTGGAGCCAAAGATGTACAGGAATTAAGCTGGAAAAACCTATTGGATGCATATACCTGTACAGAATGTGGTCGTTGCTCATCCAGTTGTCCGGCTACACAAACGGGGAAAATGTTGAGTCCACGTAAAATTATGATGGACACCCGGGACCGATTGGAAGAAGTAGGGAAAAACTTAGACAAAGGAATTACCGACAGTAAAAAATTGTTGGGTGATTACATTACTGAAGAAGAAATATGGGCATGTACATCGTGCAACGCGTGTACCGATGCTTGCCCCGTGAATATTGATCCACTGAATATTATTGTAGAGCTGAGAAGAAACCTGGTAATGGAAGATTCAAAAGCCCCAATGGAATTAACAACCATGTTCAATAATATGGAAAACAACGGTGCACCTTGGGCGTTTAGTCCGGCAGATAGATTTAACTGGATTCAAGAAGATTAAGCATGGCATTTGATATTAAAGTACCAACGGTAGCTGAAATGATTTCGGCAGGAGAAACACCCGAGATTTTATTTTGGGTAGGGTGTTCGGGGAGTTTTGATGATAGAGCAAAAAAAATCACCAAAGCACTAATTCGCATTTTGCATTCGGCAGGAGTGAAGTTTGCTGTCCTTGGTACCGAGGAAAGTTGTACTGGTGATCCAGCCAAAAGGGCTGGGAATGAGTTTTTGTACCAAATGCAGGCTATGCAAAACATAGCCGTGTTAAATGGGTATGAAATAAAAAACATTGTGACGGCTTGTCCGCACTGTTTTAACATCATTAAAAACGAGTACCCAGAATTAGGTGGAAATTTTGACGTTGTACATCATAGTCAATTGATTCAACGACTCATCGACGAAGGGAAAATCACCATTAAAGATGGTGGCGTATTTAAAGGAAAGAAAATCACGTTCCACGACCCATGTTATTTGGGAAGAGGGAATGGTGTTTATGATGCCCCAAGGGAACTTATTGAGAAGTTGGATGCCGAGTTGGTGGAAATGAAGCGCTGCAAAAGTAAAGGGTTCTGTTGTGGAGCTGGTGGAGCACAAATGTTCAAGGAAGCTGAAAAAGGGGATAAAGAGGTGAATGTGGAACGGACGGAAGAAGCCCTGGAAACACAACCAGATATTATTGCTACCGGTTGCCCATTTTGTAATACAATGATGACGGACGGAGTAAAAAACTTCAACAAGGAAAATGAAGTTGAGGTGAAGGATTTAGCAGAATTAATTGCAGAGGCGAATGAACTTTAAAGAAACGTTTTCAGGATTTTCGGATAATTCACGGGTTTGGGTTTATACTCCAAGTCGGGTTTTATCGGATGGAGAAAAAGGGATGGCTTTAGAGGAGTTGAAGGGGTTTACTCAACAATGGAGTGCCCACGGTTCTGCCTTAAAAGCAGATGCTTGTGTGTTTGGTCCGGGGATATTGGTATTAGTGGTAGATGAGGATAATGCAGGTGCAACTGGTTGTTCCATAGATGCATCCGCTAAAGTTATCCAAGATTTGGGGAGCAGATTTAACGTCGATTTTTTTAACCGCATCCGTGTATGGGCAAAAGCCGAAAATGGGGAGTGGGCAAAATATGGAATGTCTGATGCCAATATGCTTTCAGACAAAATCATCTTTAATTCGACCGTTCTTACCCTTGGAAACCTAAAAGAAAATGGCCTTATTTTAGGGAAGGAAAGTTGGTTGGCCATTCATATGGCTTAGGACTGCAGGTCATATTTTTGCAAATCGTTGGGCTTTAAGGGGTTGGATTCTTGTGTCCATTCTGTCCAGTTGGTTATTCGAGGCTTGTTTTGCCTATCTTTGCAAAAATATTATTTATAATACATGAGTGGATTTATTGAGTTGGGCCTGGGAGAATTGGTCCTCCGTGCTGTAGAAGATTTAGGATTTGAAACGCCTTCTGAAATACAAGAAAAAGCAATACCACATTTATTAAGTTCTACCAACGATTTCGTTGGTTTGGCGCAGACTGGAACGGGTAAAACCGCTTCCTTCGGACTGCCCTTGGCGGAGCTATTGGATTGGAATGTTAGAGGGGTTAAGGCGGTTATCATCTGCCCCACACGGGAATTATGCAACCAGATTGCAGAAGACATCAAAACGTATACGAAATACCACACCGGTGCAAAAACGGTGGCAGTATTTGGTGGAGCGAGCATTGATGGTCAGTTAAGACAAATTAAGCGTGGTGCCGACATTATTGTGGCAACACCAGGAAGACTAATCGATTTCATCAAAAGAGGTGCTCTGAGCCTAGCTACAGTGGACTACGTTATCCTTGATGAGGCAGATGAGATGTTGAACATGGGGTTCAAAGATGATATTGATACCATCCTTGAGGAAACGCCATCAACAAAAAAAGTATGGTTGTTTTCAGCAACGATGCCAAAAGAAGTTGCTCGGATTGCAAAAAACTACATGAAGGACCCAATTGAGGTTACTGTAGGAAAGAAGAATTCAGGGAACGTTAACATTACCCATAAGTATTGTCTTATTGACAACCGGAATAGGTATACAGCTTTAAAGCGCCTTTTGGATGCCAACACCGAGATTTTTGGTTTGGTATTTTGTCAAACTCGTAGAGAGACAAAAGAGGTTGCAGATCAGCTGATGCGTGATGGTTACAATGCTGATGCTCTTCACGGAGACTTAAGTCAACGTGAGCGTGATTCAGTAATGGGGAAATTCAAAGATAAAACCCTTCAGGTTTTAGTTGCTACTGATGTTGCAGCTCGGGGGATTGATGTCAACGATGTTTCTCACGTAATACATTACACTATTCCAGATGAAATTGAAAATTACACTCACCGAAGTGGGCGTACAGGAAGAGCTGGGAAACTAGGTATTTCTATCGCTTTGGTATCTCCTCGTGAGATGCACAAAATCGGATCTATTGAGCGTATTATCAACATGAAGTTTGATGTAGAACGCATTGCTTCTGGAGAGGAGATTTGTGGACGTCAGTTGTTAAAACTGGTTGACACTTTCAAGAAAACAGAGGTGGATGATAAAGCTTTGGAAAAATACATGCCAGATGTATTGGAAGCTTTTGCTGATTTCGATAAAGAAACCTTAATCAAAAACGTAATTTCTGTTGAGTTTAACCGCTTTTTGGAGTACTACGGAGGAAAAGGAAATAGAGATATTAACTTGGATCCTGAGCAGTACAAAAAAGGGGGAAGAGGACGAGAACGCGAACGTGGAGAACGTCCAGAAGGTAGAGAACGCAGTGGTAGAGGAACAGACGAAGGTTTCGATCGTTACTTTATTAACATTGGAGAAGAAGACCAAATGGATAAAGGCGGATTATTGCGCTTCCTGTGTGACCAAACTTCAATTCAGGGTTCTTCTATTGGACGTATCGACCTTAAAGGTCAATTTTCTTTCTTTCAGATCGAAAATGCATCTTCGGAAACCTTGTTGGCTGGGTCTAACGGACTTGAGCTTGAAGGTAGAAAAATACGCATCGAACCATCTTCTGATGAAGGAAGTGGTGGTGGAGGCGGTCGTCGTAGTGGCGGCGGTGGCGGTGGATTCAGCGGAGGCGGTCGTCGTAGTGGCGGCGGCGGCGGAGGCCGAGGATACAGCGGCGGTGGCGGCGGCGGAAGCCGTAGACCCGACTCCCGTAGTGGTGATTCACGTGGCGGTGCACGTCAAGATAGTGGCGGTGGATCTAGACCATTCAGAACAAAAAATAAATAAAAAAGGAAAGCCGTTTTGCGAAAGCAAAACGGCTTTTTTGTTACGGTTCTATAAGCCGGGTTCTGTACTACCGAAGTAGTGCCTGCCATTTATCTAGCCCTGCATTTGCACACAGGGTCCAACGATCTACCCACAACAAAAGGACAAGCGGCCCTTTTTCCCGAAGGAACTTGCTGCCTATTTGATCTTTCAGCCCATGAGGTTTACCTAGCCATTTTGGTCGCCCAAAATACTGGTGAGCTCTTACCTCACCTTTTCACCTTTACCCCAATAAATTGAGGTAGTCTAAATCTCTGCAGCACTTTCTGTCATTGCCCTTAACAATGCCTTCCCGTTAGGAAGCATGGTGCTTTTTGCTGCCCGGACTTTCCTCCTCAGATTTGCATCTGCGGCGACAAGCCAAACCGTAATACAAAGGTAGTTTGATAATTGTAAATGCTTAACCTTGACGCAGAATTAATTCCGTTGCCCCATGACCATATTCGGTATAAGGCGCATCAAAAAATTCGATTTGAGGATAAACATCACTCAACAAAAGCCGAATCTCTGCTCGCAACACCCCTTCACCCACACCATGGATAACGACCAAGCGTTTTAAGCGGCCTTTTAACGCAATTTCCAACATGCGCTCAAAGTGTTTCATTTGGAAACTAACCATTTCACCAGGGGTCATATGGGAATTGGATTCTGTGATTTCATGGATGTGTAAATCTACTTCCATATCCACTACCCTTTTTTTGTTAGAATCTCGGTGGGGTTGGGACCTTCTTGGTTCCGGACCGTCCAATTCTTCCAACTTCCGAAGTGCCGCTTTTTCGTGCGGCTCCAGTTTTCGGTTTCCACCCAAGGCATAGGCCTCCCGCATTTTTTCCTGATCCGGTGCTAAAATCAACTCAGAGCCCAGTACAATTCTTGGGAATCCGTCGGTGTCTTCCAATTCAACCATTTCGGCATCCACCAAACGCGTGATAACTCCTTCACCCACTTCGTTCAAAAATGCAACGCGATCTCCAAGTTTAAATTTCATCCTTTCTAGCTTTCCGCAAAGGTTATAAAATATATCTTGCTTCCACGTTTTAAGGGCTTTTTAGTACAAAATTTATGGAAAAGAAAAGAGGAAACTGGACCGTGCTTTCGTCGGAGAGCAAATACAAAAATCCGTGGATAGAATTGGTCCACCATGAGGTGCTAAATCCCAATGGTAATCCAGGGATTTATGGAGAGATTCAGTTTCAGAATAAAGCTATTGGTATTGTTGCCGTTAATGACAAGCAAGAAATATTAATGGTAAAGCAGTTTCGCTTTCCTTTGGGATATGAAACCTGGGAGATTCCAGAAGGAGGATGCCCCTTAACGGAGGAAAACTTGGCGGCTGCAAAACGGGAGTTGGAAGAGGAGACGGGATATACCGCACAAAGTTGGGAGTCCATTATTGAGCTGGAATTAAGTAACTCGGTTTCCAATGAAACAGGAGCGGTTTTTTTGGCTCGGAATCTGAAGAAAGGAGAGGCTAACCCCGAGGATACCGAAGACCTAACGGTAGCTTGGATTCCAATAGAAGAAGTGAAAGCAGATATTTTTTCTGGAATCATTAAGGATTCTGTAACTTTAACTGGTGTTATGGCGTATCTATTACGGTATAACTCAAAATAAACCCACTAACCCAAAAACCATGAAAAAAGGATTAATTACACTTGTTTGTTCTGTGCTAATGCTGTCAGTGTTGGGGCAGAAAAACCCGTTCAAACCCAATGGCGCAAACCATTTTAAGGATGGCGTAACTACCAATTGGATTCCGGGAAGTTACACGGAGTATTCCTACAATTCGGGTAATCAGATGTACACTCCTATTTCAAAACACATTCTCGAATATGAAGGATACCAACTAAAAAGCGATTTGTTGTTGGATGCCAATGGTGGTCAAGCATTAACTAGAACCGACTATGAATATTTCAACGATGGTGGTTCAATGCAAACCCTCTTTGATGTTTCTGGTTTTGTGGTATCGCCTATAAGCCGTCAGAAGTTCAAAGAAAACCTGTCCGGTGGCTTGGAGGATTATTACATGTATTGGATGTATGATCAAGGAACGCAAGAATGGGTAATAGAAGATTATGATAGTGCCATTTCGATTAATTCTTCAGGCGAATTTCTAGGGCATGAATTGTTTAGTTTGGATGGTGGTATTGTAACAAAAACGGAATATTCAGAACTAGTAAGAAATGGTAACTCGGCAGTTTGGACTTTTTATGAAGATGATGGAAACGGAACTTTTTCCCCATACCAAGTTTACGAAATTGAATATATTAATAATTTACCTACCAAATTTGTGACGGATGACGGTTCTGGTAGCATCACCCGATTAACCATTCCCGTTTGGAATGATGTTCTGACCTTTGCCCCGAAAGAGTTTATTGTGGAATCTTCAACGAACGGTGGACAATCCTATGAATTTGTATACCGAGAGGTTGTGGAGATTGCCCCTAATGAAAAGGTAGAATCGAGTGTTTATCAATGGAATGGAATGGATTGGGATCTTGAAAATAAAAGTACTACCCGTTTTAATCCCTTAAATGGAGTATACTTATCATCTATTTATTGGAATTCCTTCGATGGCGTTTCAGGGGATTCTTTAATTAGTACTGTGGATACTCAAGGGCGAATTATGGAAGAAATTTCAGTTCAATTCGATGATATTAACGAGTATATCTTAGGCAAAAAGGTATATGCAGAACACTCCTTGGATGTAACAGAACAAGAACCATGGCCGGAGGAGTTAGCTGTTTTTCCAAATCCAACACAAGGAGAAATTAAAGTACTCAACGCAGGTACCCAAAAATTTTCCCTAACTGACATCACCGGTAAAACGTGGCCAGTATCGGTTAGTTCTAACGGCACCATTGATTTATCCGTATTCCCTTCAGGAGTATACTTCCTTAGGGATAGTAAAGGACGCTCTGCTCGGGTTGTGAAATTAGAGGAGTAGTTTATTGATTATGTTATTTGGAAACCGAGGACAATTTTGTTCTCGGTTTTTTTTGTTGTTTGTTTTTCAATAGTATGCTTGGTTTATTCTTAAAAAAAAACCACTTAACCGAATATAACATTACTTTCAACAAAATGTTATTTCATTCACACTTATTTCTACCCATGAAAATCATTCTTTTAACGCTTGTTGCATCCCTAATTGTTCTTCCTTCTTTAGGACAAAAAAATCCATTTAAGCCAAAAGGATCATCTCACTATAAAGATGGTGTTTCCCTTAATTGGATTCCAAGTGGGTATGTTGATTATTGGTTCGATGATCAATCCCAAGAATATATTTTTGAGGCTCGCCACGAATTGAAATACGACGGTTATAAATTAATTGAGGATAGGCAGTATTATGAAAATGGAGATGAATGGGCTTTATTCGAATATGTCCACAAAATGGACGGGTCCTTTCAACGGACTGGAATTTTAATTGAAAATGGAATTCATATTCCGATGGAAAGGTTCAGGTATTTTCCTGGGTTTTTAGAGGGATTTGACGAATTTTATATTGAATATGAGTTCCAACCCGGACCGGGCTGGGAAATCGATTATGGAGATAGCATAGTTTCGATCCAGGAAAATGGAAAATTCTTGGGTCATGAGGAGTATGAGATTTTTAACATTGGAAATCTCAAAACGGTTTATTCTGAAATATCCTTTACGGCTACTGATACTTTGTGGAATTGGTACGAATGGAATGGGGGCGTTTATGATTTAACGGACGCCTATAAGGTGTCTTATTTGAATGGCAAACCGTATACATTCACTGTTGACGAGGCGGGAGAAATAATTAGGATAAAGATTCTTAATTGGTTGGAAGAAGGCAGTTTTACCATGGGGCATTCAGAAATGGAGCGTTCCACAGATGGTGGAATTACTTTCGAATCCATTTCAAAAATTGACCAGGAAGGAATTAGGAACGATTATGGTATTTCCAAGGAGTATAACTGGGAAATGGGACAGTGGGTTTTGATGTCCAAAAATGAAACACATTACAACTCTTTATCTGGAGAAATGTTAAGTGGAACCAATTGGTATCAAGGAAGTTTTGATTACGGTGATACAACAATTCAAACCTTTGATGGCCAGGGAAGAGTAGTGGAAGAGCTTTATTTGGGGTATTACCAAAACGAATTAAGTATTAATGGCAAAAGAGTCTATTTCGATCACGTTTCAGATATTAGCTCATCAAATAATTTCAAAATTGAGTTATTTCCTAATCCAGCAAAAGAAAGGATCCAATTGTCTGAAAATGCTAGAATTTTGGGCGTTATTAATCATTTAGGACAAGCGTTTAATGTTCCGAAATTTGATTATAGAACACTTGATGTTTCTTCCCTAAAAGCGGGGATTTATTCGGTGGTCATTAATTCTGGCCAACACCTTCGGTTTATCAAGGAGTAGAATTGAAATCCTAAATGTTCATTGAAAATGGGAAGGGATTACAGCCTTAAAATGGTAGATGAAATAATTGTAAATTACGTTGTCCAATTTTTTGGACTCATCATAAACTAAATCAACTAATATGAAAAAAATATACGCTTTGGCCTTAGGGCTTTTTGCTGTTTCAGCAGCTAGTGCTCAGTTTACAGACGATTTTGAGTCGTACACCGCAGGAGAATATTTGGGAACTGCTTCCCCTGTTTGGCGTGTTTGGTCGGCCACTGGAGAAGGAACTACTGAGGATGTTAAAGTGACGGAAGATGATGCCGCTAGTGGTACTAAATCCATTCATTTTACCTCCACCGCCACCAATGGTGGGCCTCAGGATGTTGTTTTGCCTTTTGGTGGAGCATTTAACTCTGGACTGTTCGATTTTAAATTTAAAATTAAAGTGATGCCTGGAAAGTCAGCATACTTTAATTTTCAGGCCAGTGAAACTATTGGTGACTCATGGGCCATGGATTGTAATTTTAACGATAATGGATCTTTGGCTTTGTCCAACCAAGGGGTTACGTATTTAACGTCAACGTATACTCAAGATGCGTGGATAGAAATGCACATGACCATTGACCTTAACACAAATGTGTGGGAAATGTTTTTGGATGGTGTTTCGGAAGGTTCTTTTTTTAATCCAACAAACAGTGTTGCCCTTTTAGATCTTTTCCCATTAAATGGGAGTGATTTTTTTGTAGATGATGTAGAGTTCTCTCATACAGTTGTTAGTCTATTAACTAACAATGCAGCTGTAACCAATATATTAAACTTAACATCAGTTTTAGCAACGCAGCAGGTAAACCCTACTGTTGAAATTAGAAACTTGGGTTCAGAAACAATTACCTCAGCTGATATTACTTATTCTTACAACGGTCAGACCGGTACAGAAACCGTTTCAGGCTTAAACTTAAGCTCTCTTGAAAGTGCTATTATTACTTTAGACGCGTCAGTTACTTTAGTTCCTGGGCAAAACCCGTTGGAAGCGTGTGTGAAAAACGCAAACGGTGGTGGAGACGATGAGGATGTAAGTGATGACTGTAAATCAGTGATTGTAAATCCAGCGGTACCTGCAGCTGGGAAAATGGTGATTGGAGAAGAAGGAACTGGTACCTGGTGTGGATGGTGTCCAAGAGGAACAGTTTCCATGGAACACATGGCGGAAGCTTACCCAACACTGTTCCAAGGAATTGCTGTTCATAACGGAGATCCAATGACCCATACTAATTATGATGCATGGATGGGGCCTAAAATTAATAATGGATACCCAAATGGTTTTATTGATCGTGGTGCTATTATTGATCCAGGAGCATTTGAAGCCAACTTTATTACCAATATTACCACAGAACCTATTGTTTATGTTAATGTTATTTCTGCCGAGTACAATTCGGCAACACAACGAGTAGAAACGGAAGTTGAATTTACTTTTAAATCTGCGGTAACAGGAAACTGGAGATATTCTATCGCACTTGTTGAAGACGGTGTTACCGGAACTGGAGGTGGATATAATCAAAGCAACTATTATGCTGGTGGCGTTAACGGTGTAATGGGTGGATTTGAAAATCTACCAGATCCGGTGCCAGCATCTCAAATGGTGTACGATGATGTAGCGAGAGGAATAACTCCTGCCGCTGATGGAGTTGCTTTTTCTACGTCAATTGATGCAGGAGAAATCTTCACTTTAAATCAAACTTTTGCCATTAATGCGGATTGGGATGTTACCAAAATGAGTGTGGTCCCTTTTGTCATTAAACCGAATAATAGAATTGAGAATGGTGGGTCAGCTCCAGTACAAGGAAGTAATGGGTTATCCGAAATAGAAAACATTGGAGGTCTTACCTTATTCCCGAACCCAACTCAAAACTGGGCAACAGTTCAGATTGATATTTTAGCAGCAAATGATGTTGAAATGGAGATTTTGAATCTTGCGGGTCAGGTTGTAATGTCGAAAAATTATGGTGTTCATAATGGAACACTCAATTTCCCGATCAATACAAATGAACTGAGCAACGGAATGTACCTTGTGAAAATGCGCGTTGGAGATAGTATCCATACCGAACGTTTGCAGGTAAGTAAGTAAAAGAAAACAGTGATAAAAAAAGCGCAGATCATTCCGGTCTGCGCTTTTTTTTTGTTTAAATTTTATAAACCATTCTTCTTCCCTATTTTTGGAGAAGTATTGGGGGAACTGCGGATTTTTATCCACCTTTCCTGTACTTTTGAAATAGACATAAATCAATCATGATAGAAGCAAATAATCCAAAACTAGAATCGTGGGTAGAAGTTCCTGCCGGTAGCGATTTTCCAATTCAAAACTTACCCTTTGGTGTGTTTAAAACAGATCAACTTAAGCCCCGTGTAGGTGTGGCTATTGGTGAGAAGGTTTTAGACCTCAAAGCTTTGAGTATTCTGGGATATATGGAGAATCTTCCGTTTAGTACTGAGACTTTTGCTTCCGATACCCTCAACAACCTAATGGCCCATGGGAAACAATCTGTGCGCGAATTAAGAAATCGGATTTCGAAATTGTTGAGCAAAAACTTTTCCGATCTACGGGACCACGAAACACATGCTAAACAAGTGTTGTTCGCTCAATCCGACGTGCAGATGTTAATGCCAGTTAAGGTTGGTGATTACACTGATTTTTATTCTTCAGAGCAGCATGCGTACAACGTAGGGTGTATGTTCCGGGATCCAGATAATGCTTTGTTGCCGAACTGGAAACACATTCCAGTAGGTTACCACGGGAGAGCATCCTCCATTATTTTATCAGGTCAGGATGTCCACAGACCAATGGGACAAACTATGGCAGAAGGAGCAGATTCGCCAACATTTGGGCCAAGTCGGTTGGTTGATTTCGAATTGGAAATGGCGTTTATTACCTTTGATGGCAAGCCTTTGGGTCAACGAATTAGTACGGCTGAAGCCGAAGAGTATATTTTTGGAATGGCCCTGTTTAATGACTGGTCTGCCCGGGATATTCAGAAATGGGAATATGTGCCATTAGGACCTTTCCTAGCTAAAAACTTTGCATCAAGCATGTCTGCTTGGATTGTAACCTTGGATGCTTTAGAACCTTTCCGTGTTCCAGGACCAGTTCAGGAACCAAAAGTGCTTTCTTATTTGGAGTACGCTGGGAACAAACACTTGGCAATAAATCTGGAAGTAGCAATTCAGCCCGAAGGTGGAGAAGAAAATATTGTGAGTAATTCCAACTACAAACACATGTATTGGAACATGAATCAACAATTGGCTCACCACACCGTTAATGGATGCGATATTCACGCTGGAGATATGATGGCTTCTGGAACTATTTCTGGCTCCGGAGAAGGTAGCTTTGGATCCATGCTGGAGATTTCATGGAAAGGAACTAAACCGGTGAAATTAAAGGATGGAACTGAGCGTAAATTTATTCAGGACAATGATTATGTAATTATGCGCGGTCACTGTTTTGATGGAACCACACGTGTTGGTTTTGGAGAGGTAAAAACAAAATTGCTCCCTGTTATAGAAATGGAATAAAGGAGCAGTCAATTGTAAAAAAAAAGGCGAGTTGTTTTCATCTCGCCTTTTTTTTGCTCCAAAAACGGCTATTTATCGTTTTTTATTGAGAAATCAACGATTTCATTTTGTTCAGAGTTGAAAAATCCTAATTTAGATACAGAGCTACATTAATCACAGGAATAGTCGGACCCACGGAATGGAAATTGATTTAGAAAAGGAGAAAAAAGAAATCGCCGGTGCATACCGCGGATTACTTCGTTCTGCCAAAAGAGCTAGTTCTAAGGAGGATAAAAAACTCATTCGGAAGGCGTTTGATGTGGCCGTAGAAGCCCACAAACATATGCGAAGAAAAAGTGGGGAGCCCTACATTTTCCATCCCATTGCCGTGGCCCGAATTTGTGCCGAAGAAATGGGGCTTGGAGCTTTGTCCATCGCTTGTGGTTTATTGCACGATACGGTAGAAGACACCGATATTACTCTGGAGGATATCAACATACTTTTTGGCGAAAAGGCCGAACGTATTATTGATGGTCTTACCAAGATTTCGGGATACTTCGATAAAGGAAGCTCCATTCAAGCCGAAAATTTTCGGAAAATGGTGTTGACTCTTTCCGAAGACGTTCGAGTAATCCTCATAAAGTTAGCGGATCGTTTGCACAACATGCGAACATTGGAGAGCATGCGGCGCGATAAACAACTGAAAATCGCCTCGGAAACCCTTTTTTTATACGCTCCTTTAGCCCACCGCCTGGGCTTGTACACCGTTAAAACGGAATTAGAAGACTTAGCCTTAAAATACACAGAGCCTGAAATGTATTTGGAGATTTCCAAGAAACTCCAGAAAACAAAAGCCGTACGGACCCGTTTTATTAACCAGTTTAAACTTCCCATAGAACGGGAATTGGACAAACATGGTTTAACGTATGAAGTGAAGGCCAGAACGAAGTCCATTTACAGTATTTACAATAAGATTAGCAAAAAGAACATTCCTTTTGAGGAAATTTATGACCTCTTTGCCATGCGGATTATCATTGATAATGCCCAGGATGATGAGAAACTGGAATGTTGGAAGGCATATAGTTTAGTCACCGACTTGTACAGACCAAATCCAGACCGTTTGCGGGATTGGTTGTCCAACCCAAAACAAAACGGGTACGAATCCTTGCATACCACAGTAATGTCGCCGTCTGGAAAATGGGTGGAAGTACAAATTCGGTCCAAAAGGATGGATGAGATTGCAGAAAAGGGATATGCTGCTCATTTCCGATACAAAGAAGGGGAAGCGCCACAAGAGGTGAATTCATTGGATTCGTGGTTGGGTAGAATTCGGGATTCCTTAGAAAGTATGGAAGCCAATGCCCTGGATTTTATTGACGACTTTAAGCTGAATCTATTCTCGGAGGAGATTTTTGTTTTTACCCCCAAGGGAGAAATGCGCATTATGCCAAGTCCATCAACGGCATTGGATTTTGCCTTCGAAATTCATACCCAGGTTGGGGCTTCCTGTATTGGAGCTAAAGTAAACCAGAAGTTGGTTCCTCTAAGCCACACATTAAGAAGTGGGGATCAGGTAGAAATTCTTACTTCCAAAAACCAAAGGCCAAAAACTGATTGGTTGGATTTTGTAGTAACAGCACGGGCGAAGTCCAAAATTAAAAGTAGCCTTAAAGACGAGAAAAAACGAGTGGCCGCAGACGGAAAGGAAATACTATTCCGGAAGTTGAATCACCTTAAAATAGATACCATAAACACCAACATTGCTTCTTTAATGAATGTATATGGGGTGATGGATAGTCTGGAGCTGTATTACCGGGCTGGGATTGAGAAATTAGACCTGAAGCGGCTCAAGAAACTGGAAGTAGAAGGAGGACGCATCATCCTGGATGAGAAGAAAAACGTCCCGAGCAGTGGAAAGAAAAAGGATTTTTTCCAGGAAATTGTATCGAAAAACGGATCTACCAAAGGCTTGAAATTAGTCCTAGGAGAAGACCAACAAAATTTAGATTACACCATGGCCCAGTGCTGTAGCCCTATTGCAGGGGATGACGTATTTGGGTTTATAACCATTAACGACGGAATAAAAATACACAGAACCAATTGTCCCAACTCGGTCAACATGTTGTCGAAATATGCCTATAGGGTGGTAAAAGCCCAATGGTCGAGTGGGGAAGTCCTAGAATTTCAAGCTGGAATTCACTTTACCGGAATAGATGACATGGGCTTAGTTAATAATATTACGGCCATGATTTCCCGGGAACAGAAAGTAAACATGCGTTCAATTAGTTTTGAAAGCCATGATGGTATTTTTGAAGGAGAGGTAAAAGTGTTTGTGAACGATACCATCCATTTAGAAAAGCTAATCAGGAACCTAGGTAAGGTTCCCGGTGTAAAAACGGTGGAACGCATCCAAAATTCATAAGGATGAAAAAAGTGGTAGGTGTGTTATTGGTTATCCTAGGGGTGGCATGTAGCAAAAATGAAGACAAGGCGGAAGCCTATTTGAGTCAAGAAGAGAAAATTGAGAGCTGCATTGCTCACAAAATTGAAGAAGTGTTGGCTGGGGATCCTCAAAATCCACGGACGGAAATTTGGTTGTGGAAATCGAGCGCGGAGTTATATTACTACGTAAACGCTCCATGTTGCGATCAGTTTAGTGTATTGTTTAACGAGGATTGCGCGGTTGTTTGTGCACCAGATGGTGGTTTTTCTGGCAATGGTGATGGTGCGTGCCCAGAATTTGCCGCCGATTTATCACGGATTCTTGTCTGGAAGGATATTCGAATCAAATAATTTAATGGCCTTATAAAAGCCGTGCTCGAAATAATATGGGGAAGTATTGGGACGTATTTATTCAAGGATATACGGGGTATTACAATTACTTATTGGGTGAAATATTAAACCCAAATTGGCACAATTATTTTTATTGGCTAATTGGCCTTTCTCTGCTCAGTTGGGGATTGGAAATGGCCTTTCCTTGGCGGAAAAATCAATCTATTTTTAGAAAGGATTTCTGGAAGGATGCTTTTTATATGTTCTTTAATTTCTTCCTATTCTCATTGCTTATTTACAATGGCCTTTCCAATGTATTTGTACACCTTTTTTCGGATGGATTAGGATTTTTAGGCATTGAAAACTTGGTGGCAATTCAAATCCAGTCTTGGCCGGTGCTGGCTCAGTTTTTACTCCTGTTCGTTTTGGCCGATTTTATTCAATGGAATGTACACAGAACCCTCCACCGGGTTCCTTGGATGTGGGAATTCCACAAGGTGCACCATTCCGTAAAAGAAATGGGCTTTGCTGCTCACCTGCGCTTCCATTGGATGGAAACAGTATTCTACAAGGCCGCTCAGTATATTCCCCTGTCTATGATCGGCTTTGGGATTTCTGATTTTTTTATACTCCACATCTTCACCGTTTTTGTTGGTCACCTTAACCACGCCAACGTGCCCTGGGATTATGGTTTTTTAAAGCGGATTCTAAACAATCCCAAAATGCACATTTGGCATCACTCCAAAGACTTACCCGCAAGCCACTCTCAAGGGATGAATTTCGGGATTACACTCAGTATCTGGGACTACCTTTTCAAAACCGCCTACCTCCCCAATTCGGGTAGGGATATTGAATTGGGATTTCATGGCGATGAGCACTTTCCGAACGAACTGGGAGAACAATTGATTCACCCCATTAAAGTAAGGTAAGGGATGCAGCCAATATTACTTTCATCTCCCCTACAAGGATTCACGGATTTTAGATTCAGAAACGCCATTGAAAAATATTTTGGAGGCATCAATTGGTATTACGCCCCCTATATCAGGCTCAATGGTAAAATGGAAATCAAACCCCAATACCAACGCGACTTAGATCCCAAAAACAATATTGGACCCGTGGTTATTCCGCAAGTAATGACCAATGACCCCGACGAGTTTTTATTTGTCGTAAAATACATTCAGTCCCTCGGGTACAAAGAATTAAATTGGAATTTGGGGTGCCCATATCCCATGGTAACCAAACGGTGCATGGGTTCTGGATTAATCAATGACCCCGAAAAAATTAGGCGAGTTCTGGATAAGGTCCACTCCGAAACGGATTGCATTGTTTCCATGAAAATGCGTTTGGGGTATGAGAGTCCACAGGAAATCTTGGATGCCATGCCTGTACTCAATCAATTTCCTTTAAAGAACATAGCAATTCATGCTCGTTTAGGAAAACAGTTGTACAAAGGTGGGGTGGACTGGGATGGGTTTGGCAAGTGTTTGGACGCTACAGATCACACCATATATTACAACGGAGATATCACCACGGTACACTCTTTTCAGGAAGTGAAAACCCGGTTTCCAAGCTTAAATCATTGGATGATAGGTAGAGGTCTCATTGCAGATCCTTTTTTACCACAAATGATAAAAGATGGAACCACAGAGTACCCGGCAGACCGATTTGAGCGATTCCGGGCTTTTCACAACCAGCTTTTGGAAGAGTACCAACAAAGTTTATCGGGGGAGGCGCATGTGATTCTAAAAATGGCCTCGTTCTGGGAATATTTCCAAAGCCCATTTCTGGATACCCACAAAACCCTCAAAAAAGTAGTAAAAGCAAAAAAGTTGGATGTATACGGAGACGCCGTTGATGCCTTCTTAGCCAATGAAATAGACCATTTATCTAATATGTAGTCCAAGAAAGTAGTTCAAGCAATTTTTCCAATATATTTAAAGGAAAGAACATAGGAATCATGAATAATAAAAAAGGATTGTTGACCCAATTAATTCGGCTGGCTAATGCGGACGAAGAAGTCAGGGAAGGTGAGTATGCTTTTTTAAAAGTGATTTCTGAAACCTTGGGCTTTGATCAATCAGAATTGGATCATTTGTTCGAGGAGAACATCGATTTTGATCCGCCTAAAATGGAGGCGGATCGCATTATTCAATTTCAACGCCTTGTTCTGATGGCTAACGTAGATGGCAAAGTTGATGAGTCTGAATTGACTTTGATGCGGGAATTAGGTTTCCGCATGGGTATACGGCACGGGGCTGTTGAGGCTGTGTTTGCCGAAATGAAGAACCACCATAAAGGGTTAATACCCACAGAAACCCTCTTGGATATTTTTAAGGTGTATTACAATTAAAATTGTTGGAGCAACTCTTCTGCTCCTCGAAAAGGAGAGGTCTGTCCCTCGCGCACTTGTTCAATTAATAACTGGT
>JBLHJD010000021.1:0-22315 GCA_047618705.1 Luteibaculaceae bacterium | reverse complement strand
AAAACCACACAACGGAGAATATTGTGGTGTTGGCTTCTGATTCTCTGGAGGACGTTCGGATTACCTATGCATTTAAGCAATCCATGAACCGGATCTTGAGCAACTCTCTGAGGAGATATAAGGACTCAGTAACCGTTGTTTCTGCTTCTGATTTTGATTTGGATAAATTCACGAGTGTGTTGGATAAAGAGGAAGTGAATAACATTGTTTTCCCTTCCATTGATGTGCTCGTAGTTACTGAGTTGTTAAACAAAATATCCGACTTGTACGGGGAATATAAAATCCGTGTTTTCGGAACAGAGACCTGGTTTAACTTCCGTCAAATTGATGAATCCTACTTGGAGCGTTTTGAGGTTCACCTTCCTGCAGGAGTGTTCATTGATTACGACAATCCACTAGATCAGAAATTCCTAAAGAATTATAGAGACACGTATAGCACAGAGCCTGGAAAATTCGGGTACTTAGGCTATAATACTGGCCTGTATTTCATTCAGTCATTGAACGAATTTGGTTTGATTTTTTCTGATGTGTACGATCAAATGAATACGGTTACTCCCAATATGTTGATGAATCTGAAGCAAGCGACACCGCAGGTAGGGTATCAAAACCATGGTTCTCAATTGCTGAAATTTAAAAACCTACAATGGAACAAAATTGCACTGTAAGTAAGGATGTAATTGTGGATCGGTTTAAAGCCATCCAAGACGAAATTTGTGAAGCCCTTAGCCAGAATGATGGCGGGGCTTCATTTGTGGAAGACCTATGGGAAAGGCCAGAAGGAGGAGGAGGTAGAACACGAATTTTGGAAAATGGAAACGTGATTGTCAAAGGGGGGGTAAACTTCTCCGCAGTCCACGGAGCCATGGACGAAAAAATTGCAAAGGAACTGGGCTTTTCAGCCAGCGATTTTTTTGCAACGGGTGTTTCCATCGTTATCCATCCCATAAACCCGAATGTCCCCATAATTCACATGAATATTCGCTACTTCGAACTGGATGCGAATACATGGTGGTTCGGAGGTGGTATAGATCTTACCCCTCACTGGGTGAACGAGGAACAAACCAAATGGTTTCACACGCAATTAAAAGGCGTTTGTGACCAATTTTCTACCGATTACCATCCCAAGTTTAAAGAGTGGGCGGATAACTATTTTTACATCCCACATCGCGAAGAAACCCGAGGGGTTGGAGGGATCTTTTTTGATCGACTCAACACGTCAAATTATCCAGGTTCAAAATCCGATTTATTCGAATTTACTGCGGCATTAGGGGAGTCCTTCTCCCGTATTTATACGCAGTTGATGGATAGCAACAAAACCAAAAAGTACTCTGAGGAAGATCTAGATTGGCAGAAAGTACGGCGGAGCAGGTATGTTGAATTTAATCTCATTTATGACCGCGGTACTACCTTTGGTTTAAAGTCGAACGGTAGGGTCGAATCTATATTAATGAGCCTCCCGCCAGATACAGGTTGGGAATATAACAGGGCCTATTCTGAGCGTGAAAAAACGACGCTGGAGAAGTTGGTTAAAGGAATTGACTGGATAAATTATACGGTATAAAAAAAAAGTCCCGATCCCGATCCCGATAGTTGTCGGGATCGGGATCGGGACTTTTTTGATGCTAATTTCTTATTCAGAAAAATGAATCCCCTAACTATTACCGATTATCAATCACATCAAAATCAGGAAAATTCTCCACATTTAATTCGAAAACCCCAGCAGGAAGTTTTGGGTTCCCCGTAAATTTTTGAATGGAGTAAGAGTAGTTGTCCCCATTTTTTCCAAGAAGAGTCATTTCTTTTATCTCCAAAGTTTCTTTCACCACATTGAGTAAAATGGTATGGTAACTTTTGCTTGCAGGATCTATCGGGAAAAGTTTAATGTACTCCAGGTTTTTACCATTTATGGGCTCTGTTTTCACCAAGGTCGATTTAAACCCCGTTTTCCAAATCGTGAATATTTCGGAAGGTTTTATCATATCTTCTTCCTCTTGGTCTGCCGTAGCATCAATGTATATTTCGCCATCCGACTTTGAAATAGTCCAAATGTTGTCCACTCCAGAAATCACCTGATACTCATCCAAATCCAAATTGAACAAATCACCCTTAACATATATTTTCCCTTTCTGGTCCACTTTAAGATCGGCCTGCTTATTAAATAAGCTGCTTTCAAATTCCGCATATATAGATCCGAAACTTTCCATTTTCTGGGATAACTCATTCAATGTTTTTTGACTTCCGTCCTGACCAACAGCGCTAAAAAGGAATGTAAAAATTCCTAGTAGGGATAATAAACTCTTCATGTTCTTTTTATTTATGGTAGTTCAGACAAAAACTGTTCCAAACTAATTTCGTCGTGTATTAATACTTTTCTGGCTTTACTTCCTTCAAAGGGACCGAGAATTCCAACAGATTCTAACTGATCTACAATTCTCCCGGCTCTGTTGTACCCTAATTTAAGCTTTCTTTGGATTAATGAGGTGCTTCCTTGTTGGGTCATGACAACCAGCCGGGCAGCATCTCCAAACAAGGCATCCCTGTCTTCATCCAAATCCAATCCATTTCCTTCCCCTTTTTCGTCCACGTATTCTGGGAGTAAAAAACAATCGGGGTAACCGCGCTGTGAGCCAATAAAATCAGTAATCTTCTCCACTTCGTGGGTGTCAACAAAGGCACATTGCAAACGGACCAAATCGTTCCCTGTACTGTATAGCATGTCTCCTCTTCCAATTAACTGTTCAGCACCTCCGGCATCCAAAATAGTTCTGGAGTCAATTTTAGACGTTACACGGAAGGCTATCCGAGCAGGAAAGTTGGCCTTTATGGTTCCTGTAATAATGTTAACACTCGGTCTTTGGGTTGCAATAATTAAATGGATTCCAACCGCACGCGCCAACTGGGCGAGTCGGGCAATGGGCATTTCCACTTCCTTACCGGCGGTCATTATTAAATCCGCAAATTCATCGACCACTAAGACAATGTAGGGTAAAAAATTGTGGCCATTTTCCGGATTTAATTTCCGGGCAATGAATTTATCATTGTACTCCTTTATGTTTCTAACAAAGGCAAGTTTGAGTAAATCATATCGTGCATCCATCTCCAAACACAAGGAGTTTAAGGTCTGGACTACCTTGCTCGTATCCGTAATAATCGGTTCTTCTGAATCCGGTAATTTCGCAAGGTAATGGCGCTCAATTTTATTGAATAAACTCAGCTCCACCTTTTTTGGATCCACCAAAACAAGTTTTAACTGCGCAGGATGCTTCTTATATAAAAGGGAAACCAAAATGGTATTGAGTCCCACGGATTTACCCTGCCCTGTTGCACCAGCCATCAGTAAGTGCGGCATTTTGGCTAAATCAACCACAAAAGTTTCATTGCTTATGGTTTTTCCAATAGCAATGGGTAGCTCCATTTTAGAGTGGATAAATTTATCCGAAGAAAGCAGGGATTTTATGGCAACAATATCCGGGTTGGAGTTCGGTACTTCAATACCAACGGTTCCTTTTCCTGGAATAGGAGCAATAATCCGAATTCCTAAAGCGGCTAAACTCAGAGCAATGTCGTCTTCAAGATTTTTTATTTTTGACAAACGTACTCCCCGTTTCGGAATAATCTCGTACAAAGTTACGGTGGGTCCTATGTTGGCTTTAATCTCCTGAATACCAATATTATAGCTTGCTAGAGTGTCAACAATTCTTCGTTGTTTTTCCTCCAGTTCTTCCATCGATGGACGCTCATTGCGTTCGTGCGAATCCAGTAAGTCGATTTTCGGGTTTTGGTATTTAGCTAAATCTAAGGTAGGATCATAAGGACCAAAGTCCCTCAAGGCACTATTGGTGGATCGCTCAGAATTAACTTTTTCATCCTCACCTTCCTCTACCTTTAAAACAATGGATTCTTCTTCCTTCGGAGGCGTCTCATCCACGGATATTTCTTCCAATTTCTCCTCCTCCACTGGAGGAACGATGGTGATTTTTGTAAAGTCAATTTTTTCCTCTGCCTCAGGTTTTTCTGATTTTTGATGTGGTGTATCAAATTTCACTTCATTGGATAGTTCTACCTCCACATCCTCAGATTTTTCGGGCTCTTTATTTTCAGTTTGGGCATCTTCCCCATCCTTAAATTCCATCCAGTTGCCTTTTCCGCTTTTTTTCAAGAAGTTGCTGGATTCAATTAAATGTTGAACTTTAGTAAATAGGAGACGAAAAAACAGGAGGTGGAAGGAGATATAAACGGCCCAACCACTCAGGTAAAGTATCCATGACCCGATGCTTCCAAAATAGGATTTACCAAAAAAGAAAAAGAAATGTCCAATTTTCCCTTCCAGAGGACTCCATGCACTTGGGGTGCATAAGGCTACTCCAATGGGAAGCATAAAACAAAGGAATAGGAGATGTTGTAAAAATTTTGCTGGCTGAAACAACCATTTTCGGCTACTAATCCGAACTCCTACAATAAAAAAGAATAAGGGGAATAAAAAGGAGGCAATTCCAAAACTCCGAAACATCAACAAATCTGCCCACCAGGCTCCGAACTTTCCCATAAAATTCCGAACGGGAATCTCCGGATCCATGATAGTGGTCCAGGACTGACTTTGGATTACACTTTGATCCCATTTCCAATTCATGAGATACGACCCCAAACTAAGTAGGCTAAAAACACTAAAACACACAAAGGCAATAGAAAGCCCTACGCGCAATCGCCTGTTGTCTTTGTTTTTGGGTTGTGTGCCAATTTGGGATGTCCCCATGTGTTTTTATTAATAGTTTTACTTGGTTAACGAAAATGCAAAAAAATAGTGGTGATTTCTTCCTTTCTTAAGGGATTTTACCAACAGTTTTCACTTTGCCTTACCACGATAGTTTTTCTTTATTCAGGAACGCCGCAATTCCTCTTTTGCAATCGTCCGACTCTCTTCCTTGAGCGTTAAGATGAGCAGCCCATTCCAATGCATCATGCGCTTCTTTATCTTGCACGCCCCGAATTAATACTTTAGTGTTGGTGAGACTCTGACCAGAACACTTATTTACTAAGTTACTAGCCACTTTCAGTACACCTTCCTCCAAATTTCCAGCATCGAAAACACCATTGATCATTCCCATTTCCAAGGCTTCGGATGTTTGTATTAAGCGCCCCGTAAGTAAAAGGTCTTTACTTCGTCCTTCCCCGATTTTTCGGATGAGAAACACACTGACAATAGCGGGTATAAAACCAATTCCAACTTCGGTATACCCCATTTTAGCCTCGGGTACGGCATATACAAGGTCACAAACGGTTGCCAGTCCTGCGCCTCCTGCAATGGCATGACCATGAACTTGGGCAATAACAACCTTTGGAAAGGTGTAAATGCGCTCAAAAAGCGATTTTAAGAAACGGCTATCCGCTAAGTTTTCGTCAAAAGTGTTTTTTTGAAGCTGTTGTAAGTAGGCTAAATCAGCCCCAGCGCAGAAAACATCCCCATTGGCTTTCAGAATAACCACCTTGCAGTTTTCGTCTTCTTCGGCTAAATTAAACGCGTTTAATAAGTCCAGAACTACCCTCTCATTCAATGCGTTCCGCTTATCTGGACGATTTAAAGTTATGGTACCAATTCTATTCTGACTGCTATATTGAACAAACTCCATATTTAATTTTTAAAAGCCTAAAATTAGAATTCCTTTCCATAGGCTGTTCTTCTTGAGATATATTAGTTTTGCAATTCAAATTTAGCAAGCATGTTGGAGCAACATTTAAGTCAGTATATAAAAGACCTCGCAAAGGCGGAAAAAGGGGCCGAACTTTCGGACGCTCAAATTCAAATTCAGAAAACAAGAAAAGAATTTGCAGGTGATATCACCTTAGTTGTTTTTCCCTTGGCACGTATTTTCGGTGGGGCTCCTGAGGCAGTTGCAAATTTGATTGGTGCGAAGATAACCGCAGAACTCCCCAATTTTGTTGGGTTTAATGTGGTAAAAGGGTTTTTAAACCTAGAAATAGACACCACTTATTTTATCCAGAACTACCAAGAGCAAACCAATCAGGCCGATTTTGGTTCTCAAAAACCAAATTCCACAGGTAGAACGGTAATGGTGGAATACGCATCACCCAACACGAACAAACCATTACACCTTGGGCACCTTCGGAACATTTTTTTGGGGTATTCAGTAGCAGAAATACTGAAAGCCAATGGGCATGTTGTGAAGAAGACCCAAATAATCAATGACCGAGGAATCCACATTTGTAAAAGTATGGTTGCCTGGGTGAAATTTGGAAACGGAGAGACACCAGATAGCACGGGCTTAAAGGGAGATAAATTGGTCGGTAAATATTACGTTGCCTTCGATAAACACTACAAAATCGAAATGGCTGAGCTTATGGCTCAGGGGATGGAAGAAGACCTTGCAAAAAAAGAAGCGCCCATTTTTAAGGAAGCTCAGGCTTATTTATTGAAATGGGAGGCAAAGGACACTGAGGTATATGCTTTGTGGGAAAAAATGAATAGCTGGGTTTATGCTGGATTTGAGGTTACCTACAACCGAATGGGAGTGGATTTTGATTCCCTGTATTACGAGAGTGAGACCTACCTTTTAGGAAAAGAAATGGCTGAGGCCGGTTTGGATAAAGGGGTGTTCTTTAAAAAGGATGATGGGTCTGTTTGGTGCGATTTAAGCGAAGAAGGATTGGACCATAAGCTGGTATTGAGAGCGGATGGAACAGCGGTTTACATGACCCAAGATATTGGAACGGCCATTTTGCGGTATCGCGATGAACCTAATTTGAACCAGATTATTTATACCGTGGGTAATGAGCAAGATTACCACTTTCAAGTTTTGTTCAAGATTTTACAAAAACTCGGATATGAGTGGGCGCAAAATTGCTACCACCTTTCCTACGGTATGGTTGATTTGCCTACGGGGAAAATGAAGAGTAGAGAAGGGACTGTTGTTGATGCGGATGATATTATGCAGGAAATGGCAGATTCTGCCAAAGGAATTTCAGAAGAGCTAGGCAAGTTAGAGGGGAAATCCGAAGAAGAAAAAGAGGCCTTGTTTGAAACAATCGGCCAGGGAGCTTTAAAATATTTCTTATTAAAGGTGGATCCTAAAAAACGGATGTTGTTTAACCCGGAAGAATCCATTGATTTTAACGGACACACCGGTCCCTTTATTCAATATACCCACGCCCGAATTTGCAGCCTGTTGGAAAAGAATGGCGGTGGAAACTGGGGGTTAGATTCAGTGACTATTGGTGAGGAAGAACGGGATCTTTTAAAGAAGATTTTAGAATTTACTACCGCAATACAAGAAGCCGGGGCCGATTATTCTCCAGCCGCATTGGCTAATTATTTATTCGACCTCGTAAAGGTGTTTAACCGGTTTTATCAAAACGTAAACATCTTAAAAGAAGAAAAGGAAGAAGCTAAAAATTTCCGCTTAGACTTAACTAAAAAGACAGGATTGGTAGTGAAAAAAGGAATGCATTTATTGGGGATTGCTGTTCCTGACCGGATGTAGGCCTACGGCCCAATTAATTGATTATTTTTGCACTCCTTTTAATCTGGAAATTACATGTTTGAAAATTTAACGGAAAAATTCGACAAAGCCTTTAAAGTCCTCAAAGGACATGGCCAAATCACGGAAATTAACGTAGCTGAAACGCTTAAGGAAGTTCGTAGAGCATTACTTGATGCGGATGTTAACTACAAAACAGCAAAAGATTTTTGCGATACCGTTAAGGAAAAGGCCATTGGTCAGAACGTTTTAACTGCTGTTTCTCCAGGGCAGTTGATGATTAAAATCACCAAGGATGAACTCACCCAATTGATGGGTGGAGCAACCGAGGAATTGAACTTAAAAGGGAATCCTGCCATTATTCTTATGGCAGGACTGCAAGGATCGGGTAAAACAACTTTCTCCGGGAAGTTGGCCAACTTTGTGAAAAACAAAAAAGGAAAAAATCCTTTGTTAGTTGCATGTGATGTGTATCGTCCGGCTGCAATAGATCAACTACATGTTCTTGGAGAGCAATTGGGCGTTGAGGTATACTCTAACAGAGAGGAAAAAAATCCGGTTAAAATTGCAGAAGCAGCCATTAAGCATGCCAAGGAAAAGGGCTTTAATGTGGTTATTGTGGATACGGCGGGTCGTTTAGCTATAGACAAGCAAATGATGGAGGAAATTGCAGCGGTAAAAACGGCCATTAAACCTCAGGAGATTTTGTTTGTTGTTGATTCCATGACAGGGCAGGATGCCGTAAATACAGCCAAAGCATTTAATGATAAACTCGATTTTAATGGAGTAGTTCTTACCAAATTAGACGGGGATACCCGGGGTGGAGCTGCACTTACCATTAAGTCGGTAGTAGAGAAGCCAATAAAATTTGTAGGGACAGGGGAGAAAATGGATGCCTTGGATGTGTTCCACCCAGACCGGATGGCAGATCGGATTTTGGGAATGGGAGATGTCGTTTCCCTTGTGGAAAGAGCCCAGGAACAATTCGATGAAGAAAAAGCCAAAAAACTTCAAAGTAAATTAGCCAAAAACCAATTTAACTTCAACGACTTTTTAGATCAAATCCAACAAATCAAAAAGATGGGTAACATCAAAGATTTAATGGGAATGATACCTGGAATGGGAAAAGCCGTGAAGGATATGGATGTGGACGACGATGCTTTTAAAGGCGTTGAAGCCATCATATTTTCTATGACTCCTAGTGAGCGTGAAAAGCCGGATTTATTGGATGGCAATCGCCGCAAAAGAATAGCTGCAGGTAGTGGAAGTAGTCTTCAGGATGTAAATAAACTCATCAAACAGTTCGATGAAACCCGCAAGGTCATGAAAATGATGGGGAATAAGCGGAACATGATGAACATGATGAAGCAAATGAAAGGTGCTGGTGGCGGAATGAATAAACCATTCTAAGATGGAGTTGATAGACGGGAAAAAAATAGCCGCTAAGGTTAAGGAGGAGATTAAAGCTGCCGTTGAAAAGCAGGTGCTAGCCGGTGGGAGAAAACCACATTTAGCGGCAGTCTTGGTAGGAAGCAATGGCGCAAGTCAGACTTACGTAAATGCAAAGGTCAAAGCGTGCAATAAGGTTGGTTTTATCTCTACGTTGGTTGCCATGGATGCTGAGTCTTCTGAAAACGAGATTCTGGATACTATTGCTCGTCTAAATCAAGACCCAGAAATTGATGGCTTTATAGTGCAGTTGCCATTGCCCAAAGGAGTGGATGAGAAAAAAATCACCTTGGCTATTGATCCAGCCAAAGATGTTGATGGGTTCCACCCCGAAAATTTGGGGAAAATGATGTTGGGGCTCAATGGATATTTGCCAGCTACCCCTTTTGGGATAATGCGCCTTTTAGAAGAAACAGGAGTGGACCCATCCGGAAAAAACTGCGTGGTAATTGGACGAAGTCATATTGTTGGGAGTCCAATGAGCGTTTTACTGTCCAGGAACGCACCTGGAGGAAACGGAACCGTTACCATGGTCCATAGCAGATCCCAGAATGTAGCCGAAATTTGCCGCAATGCTGATATTTTGGTAGTGGCAGTTGGTCAAAAACACTTTCTAACTTCTGATATGGTAAAAGAAGGAGCAACGGTAATTGATGTTGGTATTCACCGAATTGATGATGCTTCCAAAAAGTCCGGATATAGGTTAGTTGGTGATGTTGATTTTGACGGCGTAAAAGATAAGGTGGGGCTAATTACACCTGTTCCAGGTGGGGTAGGGCCAATGACTATTGTTTCCTTGTTACGCAATACTTTACAGGCCTCTCAGAGGAAATAGCCGGATTAAGAATCCAAGGTTCTGTTTTTTTCTTTTAGTAGAGTACCGAACAGTTGTGCTGTTTATTCGAAAAATAATTTATTTTGTTAATTATATATTAATGCTATTATCCAAAAAGAAATCCAAAATGACTAAAATTGGAGTGTTTTACGATGGGAATTATTTCCTACACGTAAGCAATTATTTTAATTATTCCCACCCGCAAAGATCCCGCCTAGACATTCTGGGTTTACATCGCTATATAAAAAATATTGCTGCCGAAAAATTGGGGCAGAAAGTGGAAGAATGCCACATCGTTGATTCACATTATTTTAGAGGGAGATTAAGTGCCAGAGATGCATCCAATAAAGGGAATCAGCTCTATTATGATCGTGTCTTTGATGATATTCTCATGAATTCTGGGGTAAATACCCATTACCTCCCCATACGAGGGAACAACCCGAGCAGAACAGAAAAAGGGATAGACGTTTGGTTGGCTTTGGAAGCGTACGAACAAACCAGCTATAAAGAGTTCGATTTGGTTGTTTTAATTGCCAGTGATGGCGATTATGTTCCTTTGGTTCGGAAATTAAATGGACTCGGCGCACTAGTGATGTTGTTGTCCTGGGATTTTTCCTTTATCAATGGTCAAGGAGAAGAGGTCGTTACAAAAACGAGCCAACGTTTGGTGGAGGAAGCTTCGTATCCTATTCCCATGCTGGAAAGGATTAATGAAGAATTAAGGTTGGAAAATCCAGTTGCTCAAAATCTGTTTGTGCAAAATGAATTTTCCGCAAGCCCAATTGAAGAAACCCGCACGGAGCTTAAACCCGCTGCTGAAGAAATTCCCAAAGAAGATAATGGTCAGGTTTTGGAGGAAAGCGAAATCCTAACCTTAAAAGAAGGTTTCGGATTTATTAAATACCCCAATAATAACCTGTTCTTTTACCACACAGATTTACTAGAAATAGACTTCAATGAACTTCAAGTAGGAGATCCCGTGAAGTTTGATGTAACCACCAACAATAGGGGGCAGCATGTTGCAAAAAATGTAAAGGTGCTATTGGACACAGAAGATATTTATGAGGATGAAGACTAATTTGACAAAATATATCGCACTTGGGGTTTTTGCTTTTTTTGGGGTTTTTGCGCATGCTCAGAATGTTCCAGAATGTTCACCTGGAGGGGCGCCAAGTGCGGAAGAAGCCTGTCAAAAACCGATTTTTACCTGGGAAAAACCACAAGGAACTTACCCAGCCACTGAGTATGAATTTTATTTGGGAACCAACAACCAATTTGAGCTTTTCAATGGGATAGTGGTAAGTGACACTTTTTTTGTGATGCCTTTTAATTTGGATCCAGGGTCACAATACGAGTGGATCGTAATCCCATTAAACACCACAGGAAAAGCCGAAGGTTGTCAGGATTTCCACAGTTTCACCACTTTTACCCGTCCCGATCCCAATATCCAATTAACACCTCGGAATTTTTCGATTTGTGAGGGACAAATCCTTCAGGTGTCCTCTTATGTTACCGATGGCCAAGGTCCTTATGGAATGTTGGATTTTAAGTGGACAGGGAATTACATTGGTTTGTTCGATTCGGATGTCATTGCTCATCCAACTTTCTCAGCAATGTTTCCTGGGGATTTTAGCTACGAATTTACCGTAACAGATACCGCTGGTTGTTTTGGGAAAGTTGCTTGGACTGGAGAAGTAAGGCCGGGACCAGGGAATTTGGAGTTACAGGGTGCTACGTCCATTTGTAGAGGGGATTCATTAAAAGTGCTTCTGAACTCCACAGGTAACTTCTTTAATTGGGAACACAGTGCAGACTCTATTATTTGGTTGGATTTGTTCAATCAAGACGATGCCTTTTTAGATGAAGATAATGTGCAAGAAGACCATTATTACCGGGCAGTTGTTGGGTATAATGGGTGCTTAGATACGTCCTATGCTTTTCACCAAAAAGTGTTGGAAAACCCTGATGCACCAATTTTGGTATTCGATTCTTATTTGGGGCAACCCTATGTTTGTTCCAATGACGATACCCTGATTATTTCTGTGGCTAACTACACAGACAGTTTATTGTTCAATGATTTTGTGCGGAACGATTCTTTGGTCGTTTATTCTCCAGGGGTTGTGAATGTAGTATATACTGCGCCCAACCTGTGTACTAGTCAATCCTCAGCAGTCATTCAGCAACGGGCAAGACCCGATGACGCTATTGTTATTCCTCAAGAGAAACAGGTGATTTGTGATGGAATGGAAACCATCCTTAAAGTGGCTTCTGATACTGCGGATTACCTCGAGATAAACTGGAACACAGGGCACAGCTATGCCGCTTATCCTGTCAATTTTTCTGGTGTTTTTTCTCTAGAATTAGTGAATACTGCGGGATGTGAATTTACCTATGAAAATATAGAAGTAGAAGTTGTTCCTTCTCCAGCCCCCCCGCAATTAAATATCCCGAACGGTGGTGTAGCTTGTGCCAATGAGGGAATTTGGGTGGAAGTACTCAATTATGGAGAGGACCTGTATTGGGACGATATTACCTCACAACGAGGTGTTCGTTGGTATTTTGATGAAACCGGAACGCATAAAGTGACCTTCGATTTTAATGCCAATTGCCGCGCTGAGACCGAATTTAACATCAAACTTCATCCAAGTCCGCCTAGGCCTATCATTGAAACCCCCTCAGGCCGAGTTTTGTGTGGAGAGGATGACTTGGAAATTAATGTAATCAGCGAGAACAACGATGTGTATTGGTTTGGACAAGGATTGGGAACAGGAGTCTTCGACTCTACTCACATTACCATAACGGAAACAGGCCGATATTATGCGGTGTTTGTAAATGGATTTGCCTGTGAAGACACCTCCTTTGTGGATATAACCTTTGAGGAAAAACCAGATCAACCTGGTTTGATACAGAGTGGAGACACCCTTTATGCAACCAATTACGGAGCTTTTGATTCGTTCCAGTGGTACAAAGATGGGAATGAGTTTTCTCAAACAAATAATCCATTTTTACTTATTTCTGGATCAGGTATTTGGACTGTTTCTATCCGAAAAGGGGGCTGCATTTCTGAACCAAGTATGGCCATTGCTATTTCGGGATTACAAGAACTTAAACAACAATTTAGTATTTATCCAAACCCGAACAATGGGGCGTTTTGGATTAATGCCAAAAGTGCTATTCAAAGAATTAAGGTGTATTCAGCCTTGGGGAAAAGCATTCCTTTTGGAATGGTAAATAAATCATCCACTGAGAAGGGAATTCAGATTTTCGGTGATGGCGTTTATTTCGTAGAGGTAGACGGGACCATGCAGAAAGTGGTGGTACATAACTAATAATCTATTGAGGAGCAATTATCGAGGGAACTTTTAAGGAGTTCTTGCGTTTGCAAAGCATAAATAGGAATGATTTTAAACAAAAAGAATATGAACGGAATTCTACTCATGAGAAGATGGGGATTAATGATGTTGGGGATGTTAATGAGTCTGGTAAGCTGGAGTCAAATTGAATGCCCACCAACTTCTTGTCCAGTTGGAGGATGTTATTGTTTGCAGGATGCTACGGTAGCAGACCGGGATGGTACTTTATACGATGATGGTGGACCAACCAAGGATTATAGGGAAGGTGCAGAAGAGTTGCAACAAGTAATTACTTACTTGTTTACAATAGAACCAACTGGCGGAGCCGACACAATTGCACTTCAATTTAACATGATTGATATTGAAGCAAGTGAAATTTGTGAATACGATCAAATTGAAATTTTGGATGGTTTAGTTTCTTTGGGAACCTTTTGTGGAAAAACAATTCCACCAGTTTTATTTGCTACCTCAGGGAGTGTTAATATCCGCTGGTTGTCCGACCCTAACTCAGTTGGTGCGGGGTTTGAATTGCGTTGGTTTTCGGATAGTATTCCTCCAGATGTCCCCAATCCTCCCGTTGTTGTTGTGGAGGGTTGTTATCCTATTATAGATACTGCTTGTAATAGAGGGATACAGAGTGTTAAGTTGAAGGAAATTGATTCCTATACTGGAATGAATTGTGGTGATTGGGACCACCGAGACGAAATAGCTTATTTTCAAGCTGCTGAAGATGCTGAATTGACTTTATTGACTTATGGCTTGTACGATTTGGATAATATTTCGGTGTTTATTGATTGGAATAATGACGGATTAGATCCAACGGATTTAATTTATCTTAATTCAGTTCTAATCATTTTTGTGGATGACGACATCCTAGTTCCTGTAGTCGTTCCAGCAACGCAAGCACCTGGTGCTTACACGATGCGGGTGAGAAAGGAATCTGCAGGTACCGGTGACCCCTGTGAGCCTGTAGGTCCTGGTGAATTTGAAGATTATACCCTTATGGTAGAAGGTGATTTACCACGTTGCGCTGAAAATGGTGCTCCGAATAACCAAATGGCATGTTTTAATACCCAATTTACTTGGGATGCAAATACCACCGGTTCAAACGCTACCAGTTATTTATTTTACCTGCGCGAAAAAGGAGACTCCTTGTTTATTATTGAGGATGTGGAGGTAACAGGAACTTCATATACCCACAGCAGTAACTTACCTTCAAATACCGAGTTTGAGTGGTACGTCTTGCCAAAAAATGCAAGCGGCACGCAGGAAGGATGTGCTTTGGCTCCTTGGAGTTTTTCTACAGGGGAACCAGAAACAAAAGTGAAGTTCGTACCCAATCAAACTAGTGTTTGTGCAGGGGAAGTACTTAGTTTGGATCCAAAACCACAACTGGGTGAGGTGAACTCCTATGCCGATTACAACCACCAATGGAGTGGAACTGGTGTTGGGTTTTTAGACCGCACGGATACTTCTGGAGTGGATTTTTCCTCCAACATACCCGGTAACTTTATTCTGTACTACACAGCTCCAGATTTATTAGGGTGTTCTTCTTTGGACTCCATGAAAATTGACGTTAGACCTATCCCTGTTCCTGGGAGTATCAGTGGGCCAACGGCTGTTTGTACCGGAGATAGTTTAACTATGGAAGTCAACGGATACCAAGGGGATGTTCAATGGCAAGTTGATGATAACGGAGTTTGGCTTGATGTGGTAGATGCGAACGATTCCACTTTATCTGTCCTCCCATCTGAGCCAGCTTCCTATCGGGTAATAATAGAACAAACGAACTGTGTTGATAGTTCTGCATCTTTTGGATTCACCATCAACGGACTTCCAGAAAACCCAGAATTCGAGATGGACTCTCATACTGGCGCATTTTATATTTGCAAAGGAGTTCCAACCTTCATTTCTTCAAGCAACTACACCAGTGGGACTGATTCGTTGGTGTGGGAAAATGACAGCGTGAGTGCCCCCAATTTTGCTGTAACAGAACCAGGTAATGTATCCGTCATTTATACTGATCCAAATGGGTGTCAATCTTCTGATTCCATAATGGTGGAAGAGTTTTTTGTCACCAAACCCCCAGTTTTATTCCCGAATGGGGATGCCCAAATATGTAGCGGAGACGAGGTGAACTACAATGTGCTCAATTACCTGGATAGCCTACGTTGGATGGATGGAACTTTGGGGAAACTGAATACATTTAGCACAGATATTTCGGACATTTTTGTAACCTACACCGACGAAAAAGGATGTAAAATCAACTCAGATTCGGTAAATGTTGTAGTAGTTGCAGATTTGGATAAGCCGGTGATCGTTGTTAGTCCCTCTGATGAGGTTTGTGTTGGTGATTCCATTGAGTTTAGGGTAACCAACTTTACCAACGATTTGTACTGGAACGACAGTGCTGCTACCGTCGGTAGTGTATTGAAATTTAAAACCACGCAGGTTCGAGATTATGCGTATCTAGTTCGGTTTTCAACGGATAATTGCGAATCCTTCAATGCAGTTCAAGCCACGGCACACCCTGTTCCTGCGCAATCAACCATATATGTTGATGGAGACAGTATCATTAGATCTTCGGAAACTGGATTTCCTTTATACCAATGGTTTGATGAAAATGGAAATGTTGTTTCATCCACGGTAGCTGGTGCCTTTGTGCCAGATTCATCCGGATTGTATACGTGTGAAGTAGTTAATGAGTTTGGGTGTAATTCCCAAAGGTCAGAAGCGGTGTACTTTGATACAAGTATTGGAGTTCAGGAGCTAGGAATGAATACCATTTCTATTTTTCCGAATCCGACCAACGGAAAGGTGTTTATTCAAAAAGAACTGATGCAATCCTTATCCATTACTATATACAATAGTATTGGTCAGGTAGTAGAACAAATTCAAGTTGCGCGGAATGAGCAACAAGTTAGGGTTCAATTGGGCGACCAAGGGATCTATTTTATGCAAGTTAGAAATGCGTATGGAGTGTTGATTCAGGTAGAGAAAATTTTAGTCCAGTAGTTTCACGCTTTAACTATTTTGAAAAAAGGCCGAGGAATCGGCCTTTTTTTGCATTAGTTTGTTTTAAAACCAACCATCCGAGAGAATTATCGTTATCTTATAAGAAATGCCCTTCAAGGATTTAAATATACATTATGAAAAACATTTTTCTTTTATTCTTACTTGTTTGCAGTTCAACTCTAGTTGGCCAGAGTTTTACTGAATCCTTTGAAGGAGGGACGCTTCCTGCTGGCTGGCAGAATGTGGCCGCAACCACCGAAGTTTGGGAGTTTGTGGATGCCGCAAATAGTGGAACACCAGTTGTGGTAGAAATTGCCGGAACAATTAGAGCCGTTTTTAAAGATTCACTGGGAGAATCGGCTATGTTGGCAACCCAAGTCATTGATTTAAGTGGAGATTTCCCAGGACAAGCCACGGTTTCCTTTTATATGGTAAGAAATGATGATGTGAATGAAAATTCTTTAGCCAATGATCATATTTTGGTATCCGTGGATTCCACAGATATCTCAGATGGACTTGGAGAAACACTATTAAGTACCGTAAATAGGCATAAATTATATTACCCATCCAACACCGATCCAGGAACCGAATGGATTCAATACACCTTCGCTATTCCTACAGAATATAAGGGAGCAGCTAATCGAATCGTTTTTAGATCTGTTTCTGCTGGTGGGGAAAGCATTATTTTAGATAACATCGCCGTGGTTGTTCCTCCAGCGGCATTGTATTGCACGCCAACAGTCGATTCAACTTGCTCCAACCCTGCCTCTTTTTACATTGCAGAAACACAAGTAGATGCGGCCAGCATTCAAACCTCTACAGATGCTGATTGTGGAGGAGGTGGATATACCGATTATTCCAATTTATATATTAACCAATTATTTCAACCCGGAAACACGTATACGTTTACTAGCCTTACGGCATCAACTGGAACAGCACCAAGTCCAGCTGAAGGGAAGTTATTCATTGATTGGAATCAGGATGGTGATTTCGACGATGTAGGAGAAGAAATTTTGGGAGTTCCTGCCGGAGCCAACTTCGATCATACCGTTGTAGTTCCTACTGATGCTTTGTCAGGAAATACCAGAGCTAGATTCATGATCCATGGGCTGGCAAGTGTTACGGATGATGCGGGTTCTTGTGGACTTGTTGAATTTGGAGAATATGAAGACTATACCTTAAGGATAGGGACGGATAATATTACTTCCCCAGATTGCCCAAGTAATCATTCACCAGGTGCTGATGCTACTGGGATATGTGTAAAAAAACCCACATTTAATTGGACTAAACCAGCGGCACCAAGTACACCAGCCTCTGGATTTAATTTCTGGTTAGGGGTATTAGATGGAGCCAATAATGTGAGTTGGATGTATTCAGGAATTGATTTGGGAGACACCAATTCTTTTCAAATTTCGGATACCTTATTAGTAAATACGCGCTATGCTTGGAAAGTGATTCCTTACAATGCCTTGGGAGATACGTCAACGTGTGATTCCTTAGTGTTCACCACACCCAAAGCGGATGATCCAAAAATATTCATTGCCGACACCCTTGGTGCTTGTTTTGGAGATCAATTAATATTAGATCCTATCATTACAGGGGGTTCTAAGTTTACAGCCAACAATGACTCGATGACTTTTGCTTGGTCGGGAGATAGTATTCAGTTTTTGAGCCGTACAGACACATCCAAAACTCTTTTTTCAGGTGGAGGAATAGAAACTTTCTTGTATTACATGCAAGTTACTGATAGTTTAGGGTGTACCGATTTTGATTCGGTCCATGTAGAGGTGAAGGCAAAAGCAACAGCCGGTTTAGCCGCAGCAGATCAGCTGATTTGTGCTGGAGATAGTGCTATGCTAACCTTGCGCAATTTTGTGGGAACTATTCAATGGCAAGATTCCTTGTCCGGCGGCCCATGGGCTGATGTACTTACTGGTGTGGGAAGCTTAACAGCTGATTATACAACAGGTAGCATCACTCAAACGGTATATTACCGAACAATTGTGGACCTAGCCGGGTGTACTGATACATCTAATTTTGTAACTATTGGCGATATTCAGGTGCCTGCAGCCCCCGCTGGATTTACCGTTAATGCCGATTCCGTTTTGTGTCCAGAAGATTCTGTTTTACTCAGAACGAATGACTTTCCAGGAGCCGGTTTAGCCTGGATTTTAGGCACGGATACCTTGGCGCGAGATACCAACCAGTACATGGCCATAGGTGCTGGAGAATTCCGCTTGGTTTATTTAAATACGGTTGGTGCCGTAACCTGTGCTACCGAGGAAGATACTATTCCTATTACCTTAACTTCGGATCCGTCTCAACCCCAAATTGTTCTGGATAAGGGAGATAGTATATGCGCAGGTGATTCTACTATTGCCCGGGTGGTTAATTATTTGAATGAGGATTTAAATTTGGAGTGGTCCACAAGTGAAATGACAGATTCACTGATTATCAAAGCAGATTATGCAGGAGTAGTTGTGTATACCGATGCATTTTTATGTACAAGAACATCAGATTCAGTTAAGGTGTCAGTGACGGCTTATCCGCAACAACCTATTATTTCTGTTGTAGGAGATTTGCCTGCATGTGAGGGGGACGATATTATTTTGGTAGTAAGTAACCATGATGATGGAATTGTGTGGGATGATGCCAATACAACAGCAGGTGATAGTTTATTGGTTTTAATATCAGGAACTTATTCGGCCACTGTATCAGCTGGACCGGGTTGTGAAAGTAGCTCCCAAGGAAGTGTAATTGCTTTTAACCCGAAGCCGGCGAAACCAGTTATTACCAGGACGGGAGATTCCATACTTGTTGATTCCTTGACTTACCACCAATGGTCAAAAGAAGGAGTAATCCTTCCAGATGATACCTTGTATTTTATTGATCAACCTGCTGATGGTTTGTATACCGTAATTTCGGTAAATGAATTTGGTTGTTCCTCTGATGAGTCTGATCCGTTCAGCGTTGTTGGTATATTAGAAATGGAAATCCAGAATTTCTCTGTTTACCCTAACCCTACAAAAGGACAGTTAAATTTAATGTTGGATGGTGAAATTAGAAGTGTGCGGATATTTTCAGAACAAGGCCAGGAATTAAAGCAATTATCGAATGGCGAAAAGCATATAGACGTTGCTTATTTAAGCAATGGACTCTATTTTATATTGGTTAAAATGGAAAATGGAAATCTAGTTTCCGGTAAATTTGTAAAGGAGTAATTTATTGAAGAGCGGGAGGTTTTTTTAACCCTTTCTCCGAGTATAATCTAAAAAAAAGTAGGGTTGAAGTTTGACTTCAGCCCTACTTTTTTTTGGATACATAACCCCTCACTTTGAACCTAAGTAAATAAATGACTTTTAGTACGAAGGGTTTTTATCAGTGAAATTTTACTAATAAAATTAAGGAAAAGCTAAGAATATGGGGCTTTGTACAGAATGACTTCGAGTCAATAGCTTGTTGAAGCCAATTTGATTCTATATTTAGCACACTAATAATCAGTGCGTATGTATAAGATAGTTGGGTTAACAGGGCTTTTTTTAAGCTTAATATTAAGCTCTTTTGGGCAGTATTGCACCCCTTCAGGGAATTGTAATGATAACGTGGCAACGTTTGAATTTAGTAATGTATTTAAGGCATCTGGTTGTGATACATTAGGGGGGTATGAATTCCATAATTTGGATACTGTTTTTGTTCAACCTGGAAGTTCATATCCGATAGCTGTTAATGTTGAAAATTTAGCAAACTCAAAAGTTGTTGCATGGATTGATTACGACAGGAGTGGCGTTTTTGAGGAAACGGAAAGAATTGAATTTGCAACTACAGCCATTCAAGGAGTTCATGCGGCAACAACGGTAGTACCTGTTGACTATCCATTAGGGGAGGAAACAGGCATACGAGTTTGTATGTTTTTGGCAGGAGAACCATTGGTAGGTCCTTGTGGTGAATATGTGATATATGAGCCATTTGAATACGAGGATTATGTTTTGAAATCTGGAGATCCTGCGGAAAAAGGGTATTGTAATGCTGGAGGGTCTTACAAGCTTAATTCACCAACTTGTAATGACACTAATGTTGTTTATGATACGTATGTTTCAAGAGTTAATTTTGACGGTGAATTCGACAACCCAAGCAATACATGCGGGGTAACCAGTGGAGGTTACAGTGATTATTTAAATATGGAAGCAATAATTGCGGATGGGGAAGATTATTCCATTAGTGTTACACTTGTTTCTGAGTTGAATGGAAGTGAAAGCGTTGCTGCTTGGGTAGATTGGAATGGTGATAAAGAATTTGATGTTGTTAATGAGGCCCTTTCGTCAGGGAATTTACGGGGTGATAAAACGTGGATCTTTACTGGGACACACGCAAATCAAGGTTATACAGGGCCAGTTTTATTACGTGTTTTGGGCTATTGGGGATATGTAAATTATGTAGCAACTCCTTGTGGCTACGGTGGTGATGGGGAAGTTGAGGATTACACAATTGTTTTAACATCAGGTAATGCACCAGACTGTGCAAATACTCCCATTCCTGCAGAGGCAAAAACGGATGTATGTTTAGCGTCATTGTCATTATCCTGGTCACATGGAGATTCAGCTAATATTGATGGCTTTTATATTTCACTAGGAACTACTGCCGGTGGTACCCAGGTACTAGATCAGTTTGACAATGGAAAGGATTCCAATTATGTCCACGGAACGGCTCTGTTACCAAATACTACGTATTACTGGAAAATTGAACCATATAACGGAACTGAAAAGGCAACTTCTTGTTCAGAATGGAGTTTTACGACTGCTCCAAATGGAGATCCAAAACCCAGCTTTTACGTAGGCGGAAATCTAGTGTCAGATACATCAACGTGCTTCAACGAACCCCTGGAAATTAAAGTTCAAATGGCAGGTGGAGATGGAACAATCGCTCAAGGAACTTGGACAGCTTCAACAGCAGGATACTTAAGTGTTATTCAAAATGATTCTGCCGTATTCGAAGGTTCCACTGCAGCTAGTGTTTGGGTTTATCACTCCATTGAAGATGGAAAGGGTTGTACAGGAGTAGATAGTATTCAAATTACCGTAAACCTGAATCCTGCAACCGGTCAATTCAATAAAGGAGTGCAAACGTATTGCGGCTCCGGAACCGAGACTTTTGAAATTTCGGGAACTACAGGAACGAAGCAGTGGCAAGATTCATTACCCGGCGGTTTGTGGAATGATATTTCTGGTGAAACGGGATCTGATTTCCAACTTAGTTTAAATGATCAATCGGGCCCAAGCGAAAGGTACCTTAGGGTAGTTGTTACAGAAAACGGCTGCACTGCTGAAAGCATGGTAACAGGAATGATCATCAATCCCAACCCTCAAAAACCAGAACTGAGCTACCCTGACGGCTTATTTTTCTGTGAAGGAGATAGTGTTACCTTAAAGGGAGCAGGAGCAGATAGCCTAGTTTGGTTGCCATCGGAAATTGAAGCTTTAGATGATTTAGTTGTTAAGGTTGCCGGAGATATCACTCTGCGAACAGTAAATATTCAAACAGGTTGTTTTACCGATAGTACAGTTACTGTTCTGGAAGAAGCAAATCCGGCTAAACCCAATATGGACCCAGCAGTGGACCAAACGGTATGCTCAGGATCTTTGCCTTTTGCGGTAAGCGTAACTAATCCTAGTGCTTCGGTACTCTGGATGAATGCAGAAATCACTAACGACATCAGTTTAAATGCATCAACAGCGCAAATATGGGTGGTGAATGAAACACCGAAAGGCTGCTCTATGTCTTCAGATACCATTAGTCTTGACGTGGTGAGTCAACCCGATAAACCCATTATTGATATTCCATCTGGAAGCACCGACTTTTGCGATGGGGATAGCCTTTTTGTGCGTGTAACCAATCACTCTGCCAATTTAACCTGGTCCGATAACAACACAGAAGTTCAGCGCTACATAAAATCGGGCGGAACCTATTCGGTAACTTTTGGAGATGATCCAAACTGCCAAGCAGTTAGTGATGAAATAACGGTAAGCATGTTGCCTTCACCTACCCTAATCACCTTGGTGGAGAAAGGTCCAAATCCGGGTTGTGTTGGAGATTCGGTGTTGTTAATTGCGACCAATTACGATGAAGTTTCTTGGAACAATAGCACAAACACCATTAACGATACCCTTATAGCA
>JBLHJD010000020.1:0-22660 GCA_047618705.1 Luteibaculaceae bacterium | reverse complement strand
CCGATTTTTGAATTTAATAAAGCCGTTGTTGAGGCTACTCAGGATTTTGCAGTTGCGTACAAACCCAATATTGCATTTTACGAAAAACTCGGCCCAAAAGGCTGGGAGAGCTTGCAGAAAACCTTGGAGATTATTCCTGACAACTGTTTTACTATCGCAGATGCCAAACGGGGTGATATCGGGAATACCAGTAAGTACTATGCCGAAACTTTTTTTGATACCTACAATTTCGACTCTATTACAGTTGCTCCTTATATGGGGGAGGATAGTGTAAAACCCTTCTTGGAGTTTAAAAACAAATGGACTATTGTTCTTGGGTTAACCAGTAATAAAGGGTCATTGGATTTCCAGCACGAAGAACTAGCCTCCGGAAAATTGCTTTCTACTTTGGTCGTGGAAAAGGTGAGTGAATGGGGAACACCAGAAAACCTGATGTTTGTAGTTGGAGCCACTCGGGGAGAAGCTATACAGCGTATTCGAGCGGCTGCTCCTGACCATTTCTTTTTGGTGCCTGGTGTTGGCGCACAAGGTGGTAGTTTGGAAGAGGTTGTGAAATACGGGAAAAATAAAGATTGTGGACTCTTAGTGAATAGCAGCAGAGGTATTATTTATGCGGGCCAAGGTCTCGACTTCAAAGAGAAAATAAGTGAGAGCGCATGCAAGCTCCAGCAAGAAATGGCCTCATTGCTTTAACTATTTAAAATAGTATGGGGTATATAAAGGTATGAAAGTACCTTTCCCAGAAATGTTGCTGCAAACCCTTTGGCACCTCAGGAAGCTTCCTAATAGGTATCGATCTACCCAAGAGGAAGATGTTTTTATCCAGAAACAAGGATTTTGGAATCAAGAATCAGGCCCAGATTTCCAAGAAGCAAGTGTGCAAATCGATGGCATACAATGGTTGGGTCAAATTGAATTTCATCTCTGTTCCTCCGATTGGTATAAGCACAACCACCACCAGGATAAAGCCTACGATTCCGTTATTCTTCATGTGGTATTCCATCACGACAAGGAAGTTTATATTCAAGGAAATATACTCTCTACTATAGAGATTCACCCCTTTGTTTCCGGAAAAACCATCAACTCTTGGCAGTCTTTGCAGGGCCAAACACGGCGTTTGTCTTGTGCCGGATTCAGTGATATTCCTCCCTGGGTATTTAATGCTCAATTGGACCGCATGGGAATGGAACGCCTAATCCAGAAAGTTTCCTCAATACGGTCTTTGATGGTGAAAAGGTCCTGGGATTGGAACCAGGTATATTGGTATCTGGTGTGCCGATTTTTGGGAGGCTATGTCAATAAGGAAGGATTTTCCCTACTTGGGGAACAGGTAAGTTGGACCATCATTCAGCGCTTGGATCCGATTCTCGTTCCTGTTCTAATTCAAGGGTTTGCAGGGATGTTGAGCGAAAAGGCTGAATTATTGGAGTTTGCGATTTTAGGCCAACGTTTTGGCTTGGAAATCCCAACGAAAGCTATTTGGAAAACGGGAAAAACGCGCCCAGGAAATCAATTAAAGACGCGAGTTGGGCAATTGGCCAATTTTGCCAAATTCTGGAAAGGAATTCAATTTTCCATGGTAGAACCAAGTAGGCCAACCTTGGGTTTAGCCTTTGGTTTCAACGAATCCGCTAGTTTAGGTTTTGTAGATGGATACAAATTAAATGTATGGTCGCTTTTTTTAGCACTAAGAGCGAAGGAAGAACAAGCGGTGGCTTGTCAGGAAAACGTGTCTCCAGAAGATAATCGGTTTACCCGAATTTATGGCCTGAATGTGGATAAAAAGGACCAAAATGGTTTCCGAACCCAGGGTATGAATCATCTTTGGAACTCGTTATGTGCCCACAAAAAATGCTTAAATTGCGGGGTAGGTCAATTCATCCTAATTCAAAAAAATGATTCCAGCCATTCTTAATGTGTTCGAAAAAAATGCCTTTGGTGTTTGTGCATGGTGGAGCGAGAAGCTAGGTATATCATCACACCGGATTCGACTTATATTTATTTACATGTCTTTTTTAACCGTGGGGACACCATTAGTGTTGTATAGTTTTATGGCGGGTGTCTTAGAAATTCGTTGGTTCTTTAAACGGAGATATCCCCGGAAAACCATTTGGGATATATGATGAAAGTTGTAGTGACAGGATCCAACGGATTGTTGGGTCAAAAATTAATTGAACTTCTTGTCAATAAGCCTGACGTAACACTGGTTGCAGTTTCTCGTGGCGATAACAGGGCGCGCATAAAGGAGGGTTACTCGTACATTTCCTGTGATTTTATGGAACCCAATGCGCTTGCGCAAGTGCTAGAAAAAGAACAACCCAACGCACTTATCCATACCGCAGCATTAACCAATGTAGATGCCTGTGAAACCCAGGTGGATGAGTGTCAACGTCTAAATGTAGATCTTGTTCAGGAAATTGTGGATTGGGTACAAGGGACGACTTGCCACCTGCTTCATTTGAGTACCGATTTTGTTTTTGACGGAAAAAATGGTCCTTATTCTGAAGGGGATGAGATGGCTGCTTTAAGCCAGTATGGCAAAAGCAAAGAATTATCTGAGCGCATTGTTCAAAATGCAGGACTACAGAATTGGTCGATTGCTCGTACAATCATAGTGTATGGGGTATGTGCCGAAATGTCACGGTCAAATTTGGTATTGTGGGCCAAACAAGCTGCAGAAAAGGGGACCCCCCTAACAGTCGTTAATGACCAGTTTAGGAGTCCAACTTTGGCAGAAGACTTAGCGCAAGGTTGTTGGTCGATTTTGGATAAAAAAGCAAGCGGTATTTACCATTTAGGTGGCCCAGAAACGACCAGCGTTTTCGAATTGGTTAGTCAGGTTTTCGCGGTATTTGGGGGGGATTTGAGCCTATTAAAGTCGAGTTCTAGTGCCGAATTGGGGCAGCCAGCAAACCGGCCTCCTAAAACGGGGTTAATTATTGAAAAAGCAAGAAAAGACCTCGATTACCAACCTTTAAGTTTCAAAGAAGGCTTGGAAAGGGTGAAGACCCAATTGGAGAAATAATTTTCAAACAAAAATCCTGCCTTATATTGTGGGAAAATCTATTCGAATATGAATTTGTTGAAGCGCGCCACTGGTGTATTGATGATGTTGTTTAGTTCTCTACCCACTTGGGCTCAAGAAGCCTCAGGAGGAATGGATGAGAAGATAGATCAGGTATTTAGACCTATTGTAGATGCTCTTGGATCAGTGATTTTTTGGCAACCATTTGCCTATTTTGGTATTCCTCTTCCTTTTGTGGTAATCTGGCTTGTAGCTGGAGCAACCTACTTTACAGTAAAAATGGGCTTCATCAATTTCCGTGGGTTTAAACACGCCATTGAATTAGTTCGAGGTGTTTTTGATAAGCCAGGTGATCACGGGGAAGTAACCCATTTTCAGGCTTTGGTTACCGCCCTTTCGGCAACGGTGGGTCTCGGTAACATTGCCGGTGTAGCTGTGGCTATTACTTTGGGTGGACCAGGAGCAACTTTTTGGATTATCCTTGCCGGAATTATTGGTATGTCTTCCAAATTTGTGGAATGTACCCTTGGTGTGAAATACCGGGTAATAAAGGAAAACGGGGAAGTGTCTGGTGGTCCAATGTACTACTTGTCTGACGGTTTAGAGAAATTGGGAAAAGGTGGTTTAGGCCGAGTGCTGGCCATTGTGTTTGCCATTCTGTGTATTGGTGGTTCCTTCGGTGGAGGAAACATGTTTCAGGCTAATCAGGCCTTTGCTCAGTTATCTGGGGTAGAAGAATTTTCCTTTTTGCAAGGTAAAGGGGTGTGGTTTGGATTAATCATGGCCGTTTTTGTTGGAATCGTAATTATTGGTGGAATTAAGAGTATTGCTCGAGTTACAGATAAAATTGTTCCATTTATGGTTGGGATTTATGTGCTGGCTGCCTTGATTATTATTTTCATGAATATTGAAAATATTGGCGAAGCATTTGGGTCCATAATTGGAGGAGCATTTAATCCTGGCGCCGCTAAAGGAGGAATTATCGGGGTGCTAATTATTGGGTTCCAACGGGCCGCTTTTTCCAATGAAGCTGGAGTTGGTTCAGCATCCATTGCGCATGCTGCAGCTAAAACGGACGAACCTGTTTCGGAAGGAATTGTGGCTGTTCTTGAGCCGTTTGTGGATACAGTACTGGTGTGTACTATGACAGCACTAGTTTTGATTTTCACCGGATTTGCTGACGGTGCTTCCGGATTGGATGGGTCTCAGTTAACCTCAGCGGCATTCTCAAGCGTAATTCCTTGGTTCAAGTATATTCTGCTTGTCGCTATTGTTCTTTTTGCTTTTTCAACCATGATTTCTTGGTCCTACTACGGACTTAAAGCATGGACTTTTGTTTTTGGAGATTCTAAAAAACAAGAATATATCTACAAAGGATTATTCCTTGTGTTTACAGTTATTGGTGCCTCTTCAAGTTTAGGAGCCGTAATTGATTTCTCCGACATGATGATTTTAGGAATGGCTTTCCCCAACATTTTGGGCCTGTATTTCTTAGCTCCTGAAGTTAGGAAAGATTTAACAAGCTATTTAGCCCGCGTTAAATCGGGGGTAATTAAACGATATAAGTAGAAGCTGATTCTATTTTGAGCAAGGCCCCGATTAATCGGGGCCTTTTTTTATGCGAATAAATCGGAGAAAATGTGCTCGGTGGCACCAATGTTTTTTTCACAGAGCTTCTTGGCTTTGGCTCCCATTTCTACCAAAGCATCTTGACTGCTTAGGCGCTCCAATAGAGGGGTTAAGTTCTGAAGATCCAGAACTAAAGAGGCCTTTTCCTGTACAAATTCCACTGCTTCAGAAAACTTAACATGCCTGGGCCCAAAAGCGGTTGGTATGCCATAAATAGCGGCCTCTAGTAAATTGTGGACCCCTTTCCCAAACCCACCACCTATAATAGCGAAATCAGCAAAACGATACAATTTACGCAACAAACCAAATTGGTCAATGATTAGGAATTGCTCCATTGGATTATTCCCAGCTTTTGAATAGACGTTAAAGGCGATGTTTTTTCCTGCCAAAAATGGAGCAGCCCGATGTAGCTCATGCGGGGCAATAATAAATCCAGTTTTGGGGAGTTGCTGATGGATGTCGGATGCCAATTGCATTTCAGGTTCCCAGGCACTACCTATTACCACAACTTGGTCCCAGTTTTTTGCCCACTGTTCAATAAGTGGATCTTGAAATGTTTCTTGGGATACGGTGTATACTCGGTCATATCTGGGATCACCACTCAATATACTGTGTTGGTTTATACTTTGGAGAAGGTCCTTAGAAGGTTGATCCTGAACATGGATTTTATCGAAAAGTTGAAATAAACGTTCGCCAAGTTTCTTCCGTTTTATGAAATAATCGCTGGCCTTTACCTTCCCGGAAATTAAATAACTAGGAATGTTTTTTTTGTGCGCCTCATGGAGCAGGGACCACCAAAAGTCGTATTTCGTGAAAACAAGGCAGCTTGGGCTCAGGTCATGAATCCATCGCACCATATTTTTTTGGGTGGGTAGGGGTAAGTATGCCATGGCCAAATGAGGCATTCTTTTTCGGATGACGTCAAAACCGGATGGACTGAAAAAGGTGACAAAAACGTTGTTGGACCCTAGTTTTTCAATCAAAGGTAGTGCTTGTTCAAACTCGCCAAGGGAAGCAACGTGGAACCAACTACGTCCTTTGAATTCGGGTGGAATTGGGGTTAAAGCTTGGTGTTCTCTTCCTTTTATCCACATCTGGGCCCGAGAATTCCCCAGCGCAGATGCAACGGAAACTAGAGCCTTATACCCAAGTAAGCCGAGGTCTTGAAGGTAAAGAAAGGAATGAAGCATTAATACAGATAGTAGTTGTCTGCTTTTCGTCCGGTTAAAGGGATGGCAAAGCTTACTTTAAACCCAAGTAAATTATCTTTTCTGGTGCTATTATCTGCTTTTTTATCATTAAAATTATAACTACGTCTACCCGCTGTGGTAGCATGCACATAGTTGATGGCAATTCTGAAGTTGACCAAGTTTTTGGGGTCAGTGTAGTAATACCCAATTTCTTCTTCCAATCCTATCCCGTTGGAAAGCATGTCATATCCCTTGCTGTACTCTTTATCTAAACTTGGAATGTCGTGGTTTTGATGTTCTAACCTGATTTTATGCTGAAGAAATACGGCCCCCACCTTCCCGTAAATTCCGGAGTGTTCATTTTTTGCTAGAATGGGACTCACATACCCTACACCAAGTCCAATTTGAAAACCGCGTTCAAATAGAGCTAAAGTCGCAGATCGTCCGTCCACATCAAAAATCACTCCTTCTGGAGTGGAAATCCCATCAACTAAACTTAAATCTTTGACGTTTTTTCCAAAAATAAAACCACCAGACAACTCATAAAAAACATTGTGTTTGTTTTTTAAATGAAAACTCCCTCCAATGTTGGAGTTGCTTCCAAATCGTTCCTTCATGTCTCCTCCAGGAATCTGAAACTGATAATGGAAGTCAATTCGGGGAATCCGCTCTCTCTCTTCCTGTCCAAAACTAGAGAGGTTGGTGAGAAACAAAAGGAGGTACAATGAATTTTTTAACATAAGGGTATGGTCAATCCGGATTCAAATGTAGTAAAAGGAAGGTTTCTGTTCAAAAATCGAATTCCATTAATGAATAAATCAATAAAATGGATACGTTGGCTGAAAGGAATCGCTTGTTTTTATGCACTCTTAAAGGAAAAAAGGAAATTAATTTAACCAAAAACACCAAAAAAGTAGGACCATTTTATTATCTATCAATTGCGGTATTAGCGGTTACTTGGTGCGTTTATTTGTGTGCCCGTTATTGGTCATATCACATAAAAAGCGCTTATGTTGTGTCCTATGAATGTTTTTAATTTCGGAGTGGAATTCAGTAGTGAAGAGGCGTTTAGGTTGCATTGGAAATCTGAAGGAGATAAGATTGGTGTTTCCTGCCGGCGATTTAGTCACAAGCACCATTGCTGGATAAAAGCCTGCTGGAGTTATGCATATAAGGCTTGTAAAAGTAGAACCTCTTTGCGCAGCGGCACAATCATGCAAAGTTAAACCCTACCCTTTTTAGCGTGGTACAAAACCATGTTTTTAATGAGCGCAACCAAAAAAGGTTTCTCCACAAAAGAGATTCAGAAACAAATTGGCTTTAAACGCTATGAGCCTGTTTGGGCCATGGTACATAAGCTTCGCAAAGCCATGGGTAATAGAGAGGACCGGTATACTTTGGAAGGTATGCTTGAATTTGATGATGGATTTTCTACGGTAGAATCTTCAGGAGAAGAACACGCAGAAGGGAAAAGAGGCTACGGTGCAGTAGGAAAGCAGGACGTGGCAGTTGCAGCGGAATCAGCGGTGTTAGAAGACTTAGAAACGGGCGCAAAACCCAACCAGTGTAGATATTTAAGGCTAAAGTATTAGACAATCACGAGAAGGAGGGGATACACGAATGAACAATAAAACGCGGTTGATGAAACAAGCATAGTTTTTTCTGACAAAACCACCTCGTACGTTGATATATCAGAGTTCGTGGAATTACCTTTCACAGAAAAATCAACAAAGGAAACGACAAAAGAAACCTTAAGATGGGTTCATGTTTTTATAAGTAATGCCAAAAGAACACTCCTAGGAAATCACCATAAAGTGAAGCACAAGTATCTCCAGCTTTACCTAAATGAGTTCAGTTATAAACTGAATCGCAGGTATTTTGGAGATAAATTAATTGAAAGGGTTGTTGTTGGCAGTGCAGGGGTATAGATTTTTACGGACATACAAACGATTAATAGCTCGTTTTTCTTTTTCATTTTTAAAGGGTATGGATAGTTGAAGCATTTTTTTTATACGGACTATAAAAAGGTAGATAGATTGTTTTTAGTTAATGGCTTTTTGATGTAGCCATGGACAAAATTCAAATTTTTAGATTGGCTAAAATCGGTGTCGCTCAATGAATTGGTTAAAATGTACACGTGCGTTTTTTTCTGATCCAGAATCTGCGTGCTTTTCAGGATTTCACAAAATTCCCAACCCGTCATTCTAGGCATATTAATATCAAGCAATATAACATCGGGTAGTTCTTTTCCTTCTTGTTTAAGTCGGTTAATATATAAGAGCCCTTTGTCGCAACTGGTAACAGATTTTACCCCATCAACTTTGTTTGAGCTCCTCAGCATTAGTTCATTGAAGTAATTGATAGCGTCATTATCATCAATTATTAATATATTTTTTGTGAAACCTTCCATTCCATTCCTTTTTAATAAAGATAATGGTATCAGAAGATTCGGGTTGCTTTCTTAGATAACAGGTAATGCAAATTTGGTGAGTTGCCTAAATTTTCCGAAAAACGGGCCTTTTGCTTAAATTCTTCTGATTATAAACAGAAAGGATGCTTTGGAGTTTCCTTGATCTTTTTTTTGAAATGGTATCATCCTTCAGTCGTCCCAAATTTCGTCCCTGTCGTCTTCATCCCTACTACCGTTCAGTTCTCTGTCTTGTTTTTAGGAAAATGGAAGTTATTCGCAGGATAGTTGTGGTATTGTGGATGGGGTTAATAAGCGCAATTGCGGTAGCTCAAACTGTAAAGCAATATGCGGACGGAGTTTGGTCTTTCCAATACCTCGAACTCCCCACTTCAAAAAATTGGTGCTCTACCGATTTAGACCTTGCCCTAAGTGATTCTGAGAATTCACCAGAAATTATTTGCAACTGCATTGTTGTTTCCAAAGAAGCTTGGTTTTATTTTCGTGCCGGACCTCCCTATTTGGAGGTATGGATTGAGTCATCCAATAACCAAGGAAATATTTCGGATTTGAGCGTTTCGTTTTTCGATGATCAGTTTGAGCCTATTTTGTGTATCAATAGTCCAACCCAAGGGTTTCTGAAAATGGCGAGTCCGCTTTTGGAGTCGGGGAAGGGGTATTTTGTAGCTGTTACCGGGAAATCCTCCAACAATGGGAAGTCAGAGTTCGATATTTGCCTGAAGGCGGGTTTAAGTAACGATTTTTTTAAAGGGGCAATTGCATTGAGATATGGGGAGAATATCGACTTTGCTCCAGGGGAACTACAAATGGATTTCCATTCAGGAGAAGGCTTTTCTGTAGCCTGTTCAAATGACGATACGTATTTCCATGATGTTTGGTATTCCTTTATCTCTACTGGGGAAGTGGCAGAAATTGTGGTGCAAATGGGATTGGGGAATGGTTTGTTGAAAATGTCAGAACTCGCTGTTTTTAACGAAGGTAAAGACGTGATAAAATGCGCATCTCAAAAAGGGCCGTGGAAAAACATATCCCTTGTATTCGATGATTTAGTGCCGGGAAAAAAATACTTTGTTGCAATTAATTCAACCAACAGACCAGATGGCTTTCATAACTTCAAGTTTGGCTTAAAAATTCGCAACTACATTTCAAACGATCACCCAAAAGGAGCTTTTAATTTGGATAATACTCCCCAAGGGTGTTTCGCTGGAACTGAGTTCTCCACAGAAGAAGGGACACATGAGCAGGATTTGGAGTTCCAGTTCTGTTCTGGGAATTCCAAATCAACAAAGTGGTTTAGGTTTCAAGCCTTAGAGCATTTAATTGAAAATTCAGATTCAACCCAATGAGGCTAATAATCGGGGATTGGGTGCTGCTACTCTTGCCCTTTTGGATGCCAATTTTGTTTTGTTGGATTGTGCTAGTTCTAATGATCAGGTAAGTACAGCAATTTTAAACCATCAAACAGTGATGGATAGTTGGTATTATGTGGCGGTTGATAAAACTCATGACACAGATGTTGATGGTGAATTTGAGTTATGTATTCAACATAAAGGTGAGTTGAATGAAGGGGTTTCTAGTTTGAGGAATTTAATGAACTCTGAAGGTCAGCCTGCAACAATGGGAGTATATTCAATGTTAGGTTCCAATATGGGTACGTATACATTTTCTGATTTTTCGGAAATGTACTTTGGACATGGATTTGCTTCCAATATTTATATTGTCAATGTATTATTTCCTTCTGGTAACTCTCAGACGTTTAAGTGGAACAATGTTTCTCCTTAAACGGTGGTTTATCAATGCCATGATGGCCGAAAAACACCCTAGCTAATTACTTAAAAGGTGTTTTTGTATTAGCGGAACTTGCTTTGTCACCAGTACTTCCCTTGGGCTCTGCCCATTTGGAACAGGAGCAATTAAAGTTCCTCCAGGTTTTATCCAAGGCGAAAACGACTGAACCAGAGCGCCTAGATCCTTTAAATGCTCCAACACTTCGGAGCAAATAATCCCATCAAATTGCTCTGTTTGCTCCTCCAGATTGTCTGCATCAGCCAACCTGAATTCGATTTTTTCTGGAAATGGATTATTGGCCTGGACCGCAGCAATGGTCCGGGATCTAAATCCAATCCATGTACGTTAAAGCCCAATGCTCCCATTGCACGAGAAATATTGCCCATCCCACAACAGTTATTCAAAATCCGATCCTCGCCATTTTTGTAAGCTAGGGTTTCAGAATAGATAAAGAATATACGTTTGTGGTCCTCGTAATCTTGATATGAGCTGGCCTTTTGGCCGTTTTTAAATTCTAGCGAGGTCATCGGTTTAAATAGACTCAAATTTGGAAGGAAATCGAAAAGAATTAAATTCAGATCCCGCAATCTATCGACTTCTTTCCCTTAATTTGCAGGAACAGCCTTGAACTTATTTTTTCATGGGATTATCATCTTTGGAACAGCTTTTTTGGATAGCACTTTTTATCATCGGATACACCTTCGTAGGATTCGGTTTAGTCGCCTTTATTATTGGGAAATTCAAAACCCAAAACCGTCCAGCTGTTCCTGCAGATTTGGAGTTGTTGCCCAACATTAGTGTTGTGGTAGCAGCCTTTAACGAGAAACACTATATTCAAGACAAAATAGAAAACACCTTCGGACAAAGTTTTCCAAGCCATAAAATTGAGATGATTGTGGTTGCCGATGGGAGTGATGATGGTACAGAGCTAGTAGCAGAAGCCGACCCGCGGGTTAGATCCATGTACGATCCGCCAAGAAGAGGGAAAACCGCAGCATTGAACCGAGCCATTCCAACAGCACAACACGATATTATTCTAATTACCGATGCCAATGCCATGCTCAGTAAGGATGCCGTATTAATGATGGTCCGCCATTTTCTGAACGACAAGGTAGGAGGTGTGAGTGGAGAAAAAAGTATAGTTGTCCGGTCTGAGGACGATGCTGCTAGCTCAGGAGAAGGAGCGTATTGGAAATACGAGTCTTTCCTAAAAAAATGTGATGACCAACTCCATACATTAATTGGTGCCCCCGGTGAAATTTTTGCCTTTCGTAAAAAATGGTTTTCACCCATACCAGAAGACACTATTTTGGATGACTTTATGTTGTCTATGAAAATTGTTCTAGCCAATCAAAGGCTCGCTTATGAACCAGAGGCCATTGCCGTGGAAGAGGCAAGTTCAGATGTGCAACAAGAAATGAAACGGAAAATCAGGATTTGTTCTGGTGGTTGGCAATCCATGCTTCGTTTGCCTAAGGCCTTTTTCTTTACTCCAAACCTTTGGGTTAGTTTCATCTTTATCTCCCACCGAGTTTTAAGGTGGTCTCTTACCCCTTTTTTACTTTTTGTTGTATTCGGGCTTAATCTATTGTTGATGCACCTAAATGGCGTGTATCTGACTTTCATGATTGCCCAAGTGACCTTTTACTTTTTGGTATTTATTGGATACCTCTTCCGAAATAAAAAAATTGCCATAAAAGGGTTGTTTGTACCCTACTATTTCTGGATTATGAACTTCAGTGCCATCCTAGGTTTGTTCCGGTTTTTGAAAGGAAATCAGTCCGCCGCCTGGGAACGATCTAAACGAAAATTAAATTAATGGGTCTTGTTGTTTATAGTAAAAACTAATGGGGATACCCGTTATTATTCTTCCAATTGCGGGGTGATTAAAACCACCAAGTATTGGAAAATGGAATGAAACAAAAGGCTCCAATTCCTTTGGATGTTTTCGGGAAATCAGACGTGGTTTAGGTCGTGTAGATAGATCCTGTTTACCGCAGAAATACACCTTGGCTAACTGATGTAGTTTGCTCGCAGCAAAGTCAACATCTTCGGGTCCAACAAAAGCAAATTTCAAATCGGACCTTTAGGAACAAAGTTTCTCGAGAAGTGGGCGGTTAAGGCGGGAAGAGGTAAGGAAGCCAGCATACCCAACAACAGGTCCGTCCAAATGTCCAATTCTAGGCTCAACTATCGGGCAATTAGCAAACTATTCTGTTTCACAACCCTGACCAATCTAATGAGCGCTGTTATTCCATTGCTTTAATTTATCCTGTAAGTATGGGCTGTTGGCAAAACAGATATCAGCCTCCTTGGCAATGCGGTGTTCATACCTCGGTCCGTGTTCTTTCCAAAACGGAACACACATCAGAATTTCGCACATTTAATAGGTAAAGTAACTAGGTGATAATTCTCTTTTTAAATAAAGTGATCGGAACATGACACGGTCCGAAAACAAACCAATAGGACCGTCCCACCCCATTTTTTTAAATTGAAACGAATGGTTTTTAGCCAGTTTTTTATTGGTCCAAACATTGGGGATATCAAAAACTTGTTTGGGGAGTTTGTTGATGCTTTGATTGAAAAAAGTGGGCGTAACTACGTTTAAATTCGGGTTAATTTCTGTGACGTTTTTGGTTACCCCAGATCGCATGTCCTTGCGATTGCATACCCCATCTACGTTCGTGGACTTTTTTGGAAAAGGAAATATTTCAAACCCAATGGAGGATCTACATACATCACTCTGTGGTTTTTAGACAACTCCAAAGCACTGTTTCTACAGTTGCTTCCAATACCAAGGTCCCAAGGTTGAATACCGGTGACGACAATTATTTCAGGGGTATTTTCTTGCATGAATAAACTTCTTTTTTGTTGTTTTAAAGAATATGTCGGCTCCCAGATGTTGGAATTCATCAATTTTTAGAAAAAAACGCTCAATTTTTATTTTACTCCAATCAATATGATTAATTAAATTCGTCAAAAATTTGCACTTGGAAAAGATTCAAATGGTTGACCTGAAAGGGCAATACCTTAAAATAAAAGAAGCAGTGGATTGCGGAATTCAAGACGTAATAAATCACGCTGGCTTTATTAATGGCCCTGAGGTAAAAATGTTTGCCAGTGAGCTTGAGGATTTCCTCAAAGTGAACTGCGTAATCCCGTGTGCCAATGGAACAGACGCCTTGCAGATAGCTTTAATGGCTTTAGGTTTGAAGCCAGGAGATGAGGTGATTACGGCCAACTTTACTTTCGCCTCAACAGTGGAGGTAATAGGCCTCTTAGGTTTAAAACCCGTTTTGGTTGATGTCGACGAAAATCATTTTTGTTGTCAGGCTGAACTCATAAAAAAGGCCATCACTCCCAAAACAAAAGCCATTATCCCAGTACACATTTTTGGACAATGTGCTCCCATGCAGGAAATCATGGCTATTGCTAAGGAATTTGGAATTCCCGTAGTGGAAGATGCTGCCCAGGCAATAGGAGCCAGGTGCCTAATAAATGGGGAATGGCAATACGCGGGAACTATAGGCGATATTGGAACCACTTCCTTTTTTCCAAGTAAAAACCTCGGTTGCTATGGAGACGGGGGTGCTCTTTTTACCCAGGACGAAAATTTGGGCAAAAAATTAAAAGCCATTACCAATCATGGAATGTCCAAACGATATTACCACGATGAAGTAGGAGTGAATTCCCGTCTTGATTCCATTCAAGCAGCGGTTCTACGGGTGAAATTACCCCTTTTGGATTCATACAATGCGGCCAGGAAAAAAGCGGCAGACTACTATTGTGCACAACTAAAAGACTTTCCAGGTATACTAGTCCCAAATCAGGTTTCCTACAGTGAACACGTCTTTCATCAATTTACTCTGCGAATTCTGGACGGTAAACGAGATGAATTAGTAAATTACCTGCAAAATGAAGGAGTGTCGGCTATGGTGTATTACCCAGTGCCACTTCACCAACAAAAGGCGTATAGCCAGAAAAATGTGGGTGATGATCAATTTCCAATCACCCTGAAATTGGTGGGTGAAGTTTGTTCAATCCCTATGCATACGGAGCTTACGGAAGCTCAACAAGATTTTATTATAGCAAAAATAAAGACCTTTTTTAAATGAAAATTACAGTTGTAGGAACCGGTTATGTTGGTTTGGTAACAGGAACATGTTTTGCCGAAACAGGAAATCATGTCGTTTGTGTAGATATCGATGCCAACAAGGTCGAGCGGATGCGCAATGGTGAGGTTCCCATTTATGAGCCCCATTTGGATGTTCTTTTTGAACGGAATATTCGCCAGGAACGCTTAAGTTTTACTACTTCTCTAGAGGATGGTTTAGAACACGGTCAAATTATTTTCTTAGCGCTACCAACGCCTCCAGGAGAAGATGGCTCAGCAGATTTGAGTTATGTTTTAAATGTAGCTTCCGATATTTCCAAGCTTCTTAAGGACTACAAAGTAATTGTAGATAAAAGCACGGTCCCAGTGGGTACTGCCGATAAAGTGACAGCAGCTATTGCAGCAGGAACCAATGTTCCTTTTGACGTGGTTTCGAATCCCGAGTTTTTGCGGGAAGGATTTGCCGTAGATGATTTCTTGAAGCCAGACCGCGTAGTTGTTGGAACTAACTCGACTCGAGCTAGAGCATTAATGGAAGAATTGTACCGCCCATTTGTGCGTCAAGGAAATCCAATTATTTTCATGGATGAGCGGAGTGCCGAGTTAACCAAATATGCAGCAAACGCATTTTTGGCGACCAAAATCACCTTCATGAACGAAATCGCGAACTTCTGTGAAAAAGTAGGAGCTGATGTCGATTTAGTTAGAAGAGGGGTAGGAACTGATTCAAGAATTGGTCCTCGCTTCTTATTTCCAGGAATTGGTTTTGGTGGATCTTGTTTCCCAAAAGATGTTAAAGCTTTGCACCACAGTGGAAAAGTAAATAATTACAATTTTGAGATTTTAAATGCGGTATTTGCCGTAAACGAACGTCAGAAAGTGAGAATCGTGGATTCTGTTTCTGAATATTTTAAGGGTGACCTGAAAGGGAAGACCTTTGCCATTTGGGGCTTGGCATTTAAGCCAGATACAGATGATATTAGAGAAGCACCAGCTTTGGAAATAATAACTAACTTATTGTCTCAAGGCGCTAAAATTCAGGCGTATGATCCAGAAGCAATGGACAACGTGAAGGAAATATTCGGGGATAAAATCGGCTTTGGTGAAAACCAATACGAAGTGCTAAAGGATGCCGACGCCCTTCTTATCTGTACAGAATGGTCTGTTTTCAGAACTCCAGAGTTCGATAAACTGGATGCCAACTTGAAGAATAAACTGATTTGGGATGGACGTAACTTGTACGACCTAAATACCATGAAGGAAAAAGGGTACAGATATGCGTCCATTGGTCGCGAAACGGTAAACAAATAATGAAGAGGGTATTAATTACAGGAGCAGCTGGGTTTTTAGGATCCCACTTGTGCGAGCGGTTTTTAGCTGAAGGATGTGAGGTCTTGGCTATGGATAACCTAATTACGGGCGATCTAAAAAATATTGAGCACCTTTTCGGAAATGAAAACTTTGTGTTTTATAACCACGATGTTTCCAACTTTGTGCACGTTGCAGGAGAGCTCGATTATATCCTTCATTTTGCATCACCAGCGAGCCCAATTGATTACCTAAAAATCCCCATCCAAACCCTCAAAGTAGGCTCTTTGGGAACCCACAATTTGCTCGGATTAGCCAAGGCAAAAGGAGCACGCATTTTGGTCGCAAGCACCAGTGAGGTGTATGGAGATCCATTGGTGCACCCACAAACCGAAGATTATTGGGGGAACGTAAACCCAATAGGACCTCGTGGGGTATACGATGAAGCCAAACGATTCCAAGAAGCTATTACCATGGCCTACCACCGATTCCACGGGGTAGAAACACGCATAGTTCGGATATTTAATACCTACGGCCCTCGGATGCGTTTGAATGATGGGAGAGTATTACCAGCCTTTATTGGTCAGGCCCTACGTGGGGAACAAATGTCTGTTTTTGGAGATGGTTCTCAAACCCGTTCATTCTGTTTTGTAGATGACTTAATTGAAGGGATATACAGATTGTTGCTGTCGGATTGTGTGGAACCAGTAAATGTTGGTAATCCAGACGAAATCACCATTTTGGATTTTGCCAAAGAAATTCAAAAACTAACGGGAAAAGACACGGAAATTGCTCATCGCGAATTACCTGAGGATGACCCAAAACAACGGCAACCCAATATCGATAAAGCGAGGTCCCTTTTAAATTGGGAACCCAAGGTTTCTCGCTCTGAAGGGCTGAAAATAACATACGAGTACTTCAAAACTTTACCTGCTGCAGAGTGGGAAAAGGATACAAAAGATTTTAAAGAATATACCAAAGCATAATGCAAGAGGTGTTTGTTCACGAAACAGCGGTTATTGATGAGGGTGTCAAAATTGGAAGTGGTTCCAAGATTTGGCACTTTTCGCATTTAATGGCGGGCTGCATATTAGGCGAGCGATGTAACCTCGGGCAGAATGTAGTTGTCTCCCCGGGAGTAACCTTAGGAAACAATGTAAAGGTGCAAAACAATGTATCCATTTACACCGGGGTAATTTGTGAAGACAATGTTTTTTTGGGGCCATCCATGGTTTTTACCAACGTGATCAACCCCAGAAGTGCAGTTGTTCGGAAAGACGAATACAAGGAAACCTTGGTGAAAGAAGGCGCTTCTATTGGGGCAAATGCCACCATTATTTGTGGAGTGTCTTTAGGCCGTTTTTCTATGGTTGGCGCCGGTGCAGTAATCACTAAACCCATACCCGATTTTGAACTATGGGTAGGGAATCCTGGTAAACGCCTAGGATGGGTGAGCGAATATGGTCACCGCCTTGAGTTTAAGGAAGGGAATACGGCCAATTGCCCAGAAACGGGGGATACATATATCCTCGAAAATGATAATGTAAGGAAGGCATGAATCGAAATATAAAATTTGCAGTTGTAGGTTGTGGACACATAGGGAAACGGCATGCAGAAATGGTTTCTCGGAACGAGGAATCTGAGTTGGTAGCTTTGTGCGATTCAGCACCAAAATCTGGATTAAACTTGGACGCTTTTGATGTTCCTTTTTTTTCCACTATCGAAGCATTTCTTGAAGCTGGAATTGATGCAGATGTTGTAAGTGTTTGTACACCCAATGGATTGCATGCTCAACAATCCGTAGCACTCTTAAATGCTGGGCACCACGTTATTTGTGAAAAACCAATGGGTCTTAGTAAGGCCAATTGTGAAGACGTGATTTATACCGCCCTCAGAAAACATAAACACGTGTTTTGTGTAATGCAAAACAGATACTCCCCACCTTCCGTTTGGATCAAGGATTTGGTCGATTCAGGAAAATTAGGGGATACCCTAATGGTGCAGATCAATTGTTATTGGAACCGGGACGACAGATATTACAAAAAGGGAGGTTGGAAAGGGACAGCCAAGCTAGATGGAGGTACCTTGTATACCCAGTTTTCCCACTTTATTGATATTATGTATTGGCTTTTTGGAGACATTGTAAATGTTAAAGGAAGGTTCGCTGATTTCACCCATAAAAACTCCACCGAATTCGAGGATTCCGGATTTGTTAACTTCGATTTTGTGAATGGTGGAATGGGATCTTTAAACTTCTCTACGTCGATTTATGGTCAGAACCTTGAAAGTTCCATGACCATTATTGGTACTAAAGGGAGCGTTAAAATTGGGGGCCAATACATGAATGAAGTAGAACAGTGTAATGTTGCCGATTATGAAATGCCGGAATTGGCTCCATCTAATCCGGCCAACGACTACGGTACATACAAAGGAAGTGCTGCCAATCACCACTACATCATACAAAATGTTGTAGATACCCTAAAGGGAAGGAATGTAGCTACCACCAATGCCCTGGAGGGATTAAAAGTGGTCGAGATTATTGAACGTATTTATGCCGAAAGGGACAATGAAAGTTTACGATAAAATTAAAGACGGAAAAGGAAAAGTAGGGATAATCGGACTTGGTTATGTTGGCTTGCCCATTGCTTTAGAATTTGCAAAGGTTGTGGATGTCGTTGGTTTCGATATTAATGAGGAACGCATTGCCATGATGCAGAATAAAATCGACCCAAGTAAGGAAGTGCCTGCTTCAGATTTCGATAATAAGCGCATCACCTTTACGCACAAAACAGAAGATTTAGCGGATGTTAACTTCTTTATTGTGGCTGTTCCTACACCCATAGATGAACACAAATTGCCCAACTTAAGACCTGTGTTGTCTGCGTCTAAAACAGTAGGGAAGGTTCTCAAAAAAGGGGATTATGTGGTTTTTGAATCCACGGTGTATCCAGGGTGTACCGAAGAAGATTGTATACCCGTTTTGGAAAAAGTTTCCGGCTTAAAATTTGAAGAAGATTTTAAAGTAGGGTATTCTCCAGAAAGAATTAATCCAGGAGATAAGGTAAATACCCTAAGAACCATCGTGAAAATAGTTTCCGGTTCAGATGAAGAAGCTTTGGAAGAAGTATCTAAAATGTATGAATTGGTTGTAGATGCGGGTGTTCATCGCGCTCCTTCAATAAAAGTAGCCGAGGCAGCAAAGGTGATAGAAAACACCCAACGCGATGTAAATATTAGCCTTATTAATGAGCTAAGTATCATCTTTAATAAGGTTGGAATTAATACCAACGAAGTTTTAGAAGCCGCAGGATCCAAATGGAACTTCCTGAAATTCACCCCTGGTTTAGTGGGTGGACATTGCATAGGAATTGACCCCTATTACCTGACGCACAAAGCCAAGCAAGTCGGGTACCATGCCAAGGTAATTACTTCCGGTCGGTACATCAACGATAGCATGGGGTTTTACGTGGGAAAACAAACGGTAAAAAAGCTAATTGCCCAGGGCAAAAATGTGTTGGGAGCACCCGTTCTAGTTTTGGGAGCTACGTTTAAAGAAAATGTAGCGGATATTCGGAACTCAAAGGTAATTGATGTAATTCATGAACTCGAAAGTTTCGGATGTGAGGTGGATATTTATGATCCACATGCGGATACTACAGAGTTCATGCAAGAGTATGGACATACCCTGATCCCAGAATACAAAGGCAAAAAGTATGATGCCGTTGTGGTTGCGGTGAACCACCAAGAGTTTATGCATTTTACCCAAGAAGATTTTGATTCCATGCTAAACACCAAAGGTGTGCTCACAGACGTGAAAGGGATTTACGCCAAAAAAGTAAAGGGTTATTCTTATTGGAGCTTATAATATGTCTGTAAATAAAACAATATTTATCACTGGTGGAGCTGGATTTATTGGCTCCCATGTTATCAGAAGGTTTATCAATAAATATCCACAGTATACCCTGATCAATATAGATTCCCTCACATACGCAGGGAATTTAGAAAACCTGCGGGATGTGGAAAGCCAGCCGAACTACTCTTTTGAGAAAGTAGATATTGTAAATGCACAAGAGGTACAACGTGTTTTTGAAAAACATCAACCTGACGCTATTATCCATTTGGCAGCAGAAAGCCACGTAGACCGCAGTATCAAAAATCCATTGGCCTTTGTGGAGACGAATGTTATAGGTACCGTAAACCTCCTGAATGCTGCCAAAATTCAAATGGAAAGTAAACCCGATTTCCTATTCTACCATGTTAGTACCGATGAGGTATATGGTGCTCTAGGAGATACTGGATTATTCCATGAAACTACAGCATACGACCCACGCAGCCCTTATTCCGCATCCAAAGCAAGTAGCGATCATTTTGTTTCGGCATATCACCATACCTACGGGCTTAAAATGATGATGTCCAATTGCTCAAACAACTATGGATCGTACCAATTCCCTGAAAAACTCATCCCCTTAATTATCAATAACATCATTGAGGAAAAAGATCTTCCGGTGTATGGAAAAGGAGAGAATGTTCGAGATTGGTTGTGGGTCGAAGATCACGCAGCAGCAATAGACCTCATTTTCCATGAAGGAAGGATAGGAGAAACATATAACATTGGGGGCGACAATGAAATCAAAAACATAGATGTTGTCCGCAACTTATGCACCGTTGTTGATCGGAAATTGGGTCGACCAGAAGGAACTTCAGAAAAGAAAATAAAATTTGTGACCGATAGAGCAGGTCACGATTTCCGGTATGCCATCGATTTCAGTAAAATTAGCACGGAGTTAGGCTGGAAGCCATCCTTAACGTATCAGGAAGGACTCGAAAAAACGGTGGATTGGTATTTATCCAATGAAGAATGGATTGCCGGGGTTACATCAGGTGAGTATCAAAACTACTATAACGACCACTACCACGAATAGGGTATTTTAACGATTAATTGGACTTTGGGTTTTATGGATTAACGGAAATAGGTTATTTTCATTAAAAATAAAATACCATGCACAATTTTAATGTTAGAACGTGGAGCCTATTTTTGGGTTTAATCATATTTTCCGGCCTTCAGTTGCAGGCGCAAACAGATAAATCGCAGCCTACTCCATCGGTAAATTTGGAAGGACCTAGAATAGGGATGACCTATATTACGGAAGGTGAAATGAGCCGACGTTTAGAATCTGAATTTTCAGTTAATCCCTTTATAACCCAGTTCGGGTGGCAATTCGAAAAACAATATTTTAATTTGAGCTCTGGTGTTGCCGGTCTAATTGAAGGGGTAGTACTCGTTGGCGGGCTAGAACAGAATGTCTTTTTACCAAGCCTTAGCATGCTAGTAGGAATCAGAAATGCGAAAGGATTTGAATTTGGCTTTGGACCTAATTTGTCCTTAGCTGGTGCCGGAATGGTATTTGCTGTTGGATCGAGTTTTCAATCTGGAGGGCTCATTTTTCCTGTAAACTTGGCCGTAATTCCATCATCTTCAGGAACCAGAATAAGTTTGTTAGTTGGGTTTAATGTGGTTAAGTAATTATTAAAGACCAAAAAATAAATCATAAAAAAACCGGAACCAATTGGCTCCGGTTTTTTTTATGTCATGAATATTTAAAATTCGGCCGAAGCTGTTTCCATAGCTCGGTTTACCTTTTTTACTAAACCCTGTAGCACTTTTCCAGGACCTACTTCAGTAAAGGAGGATGCTCCATCAGCAAGCATTTGCTCCATGGTTTGAGTCCACTTTACGGGTGCTGTTAATTGAGCAACCAAATTCTCCTTAATGGCAGTCGGATCAATAATAGCACTGGCTGTTACGTTTTGGTAAACAGGGCAAATTGGAGTGCTAAATTGAGTCTCATGGATGGCCTTAGCCAATTTTTCGCGAGCTGGCTCCATCAATGGAGAGTGAAAAGCGCCACCAACAGGAAGCATTAACGCCCTTTTTGCTCCGGCTTCTTTTAGTTTTTCACAAGCCTCTTCCACCGCTGGAATTGCGCCACTAATAACAAGTTGTCCCGGACAATTGTAGTTAGCAGGTACAACTACACCATCAATTTCAGAACAAATTTTTTCTACAACAGCATCCTCTAAACCAAGGATGGCAGCCATGGTACTTGGCTCTTTTTCGCACGCCTCTTGCATAGCCAAAGCCCGCTGAGAAACTAAGCGCAAGGCATCTTCAAATGCCAAGGTTTTGTTGACTACTAGGGATGAAAACTCACCCAAAGAATGACCCGCAACCATATCTGGTGTGCATTCTCCAGCCATTACCGCCGCCAAAATGGTGGAATGTAAGAAAATGGCCGGTTGAGTTACCTTGGTTTGTTTTAACTCCTCATCCGTTCCATTGAACATGATGTCAGTTATCCTAAACCCTAATATTTCATTGGCCTTCTCAAATAAGCCTTTGGCTATATCACTTCCGTCGTACAGGTCTTTACCCATTCCCACAAACTGAGAACCTTGACCCGGAAATACAAATGCTTTCATATGTTTCAATTAGTTGTTTTAATCCCTGTTTCCGCCAAAGAACCGAAGTAGGAATAAAAATAGATTTACAAAATTAAGATACATGCTCAAAGCTCCCATAACGGCAGCTTTAGTCTGAAGTTCACCTCCCTGCATTTCGTAACTCAGGTTTTTTAAGCGCTGCATGTCATATGCCGTAAGACCAGTAAATACCAATACTCCGATTATAGAGATCAGGTAATCCATTCCAGCACTTCCAATAAACCAGTTGATGACTGAGGCGAAAATGATTCCGATTAAGCCCATTTACAACAACTTCCCCATTTTGGTGAGATCCGTTTTTGTGGTATATCCCACAATGGCCATTGTTAGAAAGGTCCCTGCGCTCACAAAAAACGTAGTTGCCAATGTTCCTGAGCTGTAAATCAAGAATAGACTACTCAAACTTGCACCCATAAAAGCGCTGAATAAAATAAGCATGAGGATTAATGTTTGAGCACTCATTTTTTCAAAACCGCGCGACATGATGAGGGTAAAGATGATGGGTGAAAACATAACCACATATCCCAAAATACTGATGCCTCCAGTTTCCGGGTAAAGTAAGTTGAGTAAGGCTGGGTTGTTGGCGAAAACATAGGAGACAACACCGCTTATTACCAAGGCGCTGCCCATGAATGTAAAGACTTGAGAAATTAAGCCCGCCTGAATGCTAATGGTGA